>CAYHCM010000097.1:10928-14181 GCA_964355045.1 uncultured Chitinophaga sp.
TTAACCTTAATCTTCACTTTAACCTTTAACCTTATTTCCTGCCAAAAAGACCCTGAAAAAATAAAAAAGGTTAGCACGATCCGGTCAGAACTTGGAGTGGAAAGAGCCACCGGAGTTGCTATAAGCTATACCGATTCAGGATTTTTAAAAGCAAAAATATTTGCCCCGCTTATGGAACGCTACCCCCAAAGTGCCGAACCCTATATGGAAATGAAAAAAGGGGTAAAAGGATATTTTTATAACCGTGATGGAGAAGCCGAAAGTTCGTTAACTGCCGACTATGCCATAAGCTATGAAAATAAAAAAATAATTGAAGTAAGAAATAATGTGAAAGTAAAAAACATAAACAACGAAGAAATGGAAACCGAAAAACTGATATGGGACGAACGACGTGAACTGATATACACCGATAATTTTATAAAAATAAAAACACCAGATGAAATACTGTATGGCACCGGATTTGAGGCAAATCAAAACTTTACCCGATACCGAATAAAACATTTGACGGGAAGGGTTTCAATTAAATAAATTTAGAATATGAACATGCGCCGTTTAGTAGAAATAATGTGGCTGGTAATATCAGCCGTTTCGCTTATTGAAATGATAGTAGGCTATAAGGAATCGAGGTTTAATAATGAGAATTTCAAGCTTTTTGCCATCTTGTTTGTAGCATCTACGTTTATGTATTTTTTAAGAAGAAGACAACGGAATAAAATAGAAGACCGGAAAAAAAATAATTCTCAAAGTTTTTAGCCTTGAATGCTGATATTAGAATGGATAGCCTAATCAGGCAATTTCGATTTTGCTATTATTAAGTTCTACATTAAAACTTACTTTTGCTTTTAAAGCGCTAAATACCCTCAAAATGGTATCTATAGTCACATTGGTTGTGTTATTTTCAAGTTTTGAGATTTGGGCTTTTTGAACTCCAATTAAATTGCCTAATCCTTCTTGCGTTAAATTTCTATCCAATCGAACTTTTTTTATCAAGTCACCTAATACTTCTAACTGAAGTTCTTGTTCGTATAAAGTTCTTTTTTCAGTTCCGGTTTTTCCAATAAATTCATCTTTAATTTGGTCTAAAGTGAACATTTGCAATTTCTCATTTTTCATTTTTTTTTTGTATTTAATTTCAAAATATAAATTTCTTATCTTTTCAGCTTTCGCAATTTCTTTTTCGGGTGTTTTTTCAGTCTTCTTAATAATGCCATGTGTTGTTATTACTAAAGTTTCTTGTTTATTTGTTTTGTCCCAAAAGGCAAAAAGTCGGAAGTGTTTTTTATTAAATAAGGTTTTAAACTCCCAAATTTCTCCTTTTAATTTTTTGAAAATTTCATTGTCATTCTTAGCTTTTGCCTTATCAATGTTAAAGATTATTTTATCTCGTGTTTTTTCATCAAATTCCATTAAAAACTCTCTTGCTTCTGTTAAAAAAATAACATCAAATTTTATCATTGACTTTATTTTAGTTTCCATTCAAAGATACAAATATTATTAAAATTAAAAATATTTACTAAAATTTTAAAGTTTAATAAAGCTTTTGGCTATAAATAGAGAATAATTCGAACTGAAAAATAATTCTTAAAACACAAACTGCAACCCAAAATTTCCACCAATACCTCCAAGAATTTTAGGAAGGGCTATTGCTTCTAAATGATAAACCGCAGCTTGCAAAAACCATTGCCTGTTGATGGCCCAACTGATATCAGTGTTTAAATAATTGGCACCAATGGTGCCGGCAGTAACTCCTAAAAGCAAAGTGGGTTTAACAAATGTAAAGTAACGAAGTTCGGCCACCGGCAATGATCGTGTGCCATAATGCCTCAAGCCCATTTGATAATATCCGCTTTTTAACCTGAGGGTATAATAGATATAGGAAACAGGTGCTATCCACACAGTTTTGCTTTGGTTTTCTTTTTTATTGGTTAATTGATTGGTAAATGAATCCAACGAATTTTTAAAATAATCATCCTCTGATAATCGTCCTATTTCGGCTATAAAAACCCCATCGAATTTATAGGTGTCCCAGGCGGTATAGGTAGTGGCTTTTTTATTAAAATACGCAAAGCCAAAATTTTCTAACTTAAAACCCCAGGTTTTTTGATTATCAATTTTTTGATTAAAAAGCAACTCACTTCCCAATCCTAAGCCTTGACCCGAAAAGGCAGTGGCTTTAGCAAAATAGGCATCGTAATTAATTCCAATATCAAACGAATCTTCATTGCCTTGCAAATAATTTCGTTCAAAGGTTTTGATGCTGCCATAATTAAGTGTTTGTAATATAAAAAGCCCGAAACTTAAATTATACGGGCGGGCAGTTTTTTCCTCATGCTTATAAATTCCTCCACCAATTTTATTAAACCTTAAATTATAGTAATTGCAATTATTAAACTGGTAAATGTTTGTATCTGTATTGCCTTTAAAAATAAGTCGCATGGCGTCATTCGTAGCATTCACATATATTCTGCTATGGGTTGCGCCTTTTATATACCAATTAATGGTTTTGTTGTTAAAAAGGTTTTTTTCAAGATTTATAAAACTAAATTCAGTATTAGCCTCCAGCGATAATTGTTTATTTTTAATATTTTCAAGATTATTATCAATGGCTTTTTTCTCTAATTTTTTTCCGAAAATAAACGGATAGATAAAATCATTTGAAATGCGGTTAGCCGATAAAAGAGTGAGAGACTGAAATCCAATTATGCGAGCAGACTCAAACGATTTATAGGGATTATCATAACGATTTGTAAAACGATTCCATTTGGTAGAATCAGAATTTTGGGCTAAACCGGGAAGCGCAATAAATAAGGCAAATAGGAGCTTAAAAGCCTTGTTCATATATAAAATTTCCTTTTAGTTTTACCCCAAATTTATAAGTGCTGTATATCTTGTAACGGTTGCCGCCGGGTGTGCTGAATTTTACCTTTATCCTTATTTTTTTGGCATTTTTAATAATTTGCATTTTTGAAACGGAAACATCAATATATACCTGCGACTGAACCGGCGAAGTTACTATCCCGTTGCCATCCAAATTTCCCGGTAATATGGTTTGTGTAACTCCGGGTTCATTTAGTGTGGTAAGAACCAAACCCTGTTCATCCAAAAATTCAATATCACAGGTGGCTTCCAAAGGATATCCGTTACTCACATCCAATTTTAAAACCCCGCTTTTAATTTTATCCGAATTTTTTAAATTTAATAAATTAAAATCCTGCAATTGGCTAAGTTCGAGCCCGCCTGTACCAAACTGAAC
>CAYHCM010000098.1:0-10998 GCA_964355045.1 uncultured Chitinophaga sp.
GGTAAAAAACAAAAAACAATTTGTTGCATCCGGGAAACTCATCATACAATAATGGATTGGTAAGGTATTTTAAAATAACAAGGGAAAGAAAATTAAGAAAAGTATTTTTTAAGTATGATAGATCTTACAAAACCTGAAAAAAAACTTGCCCGCGAACTAATTGAAAAAGGTTTGCAAAAAGAATTTGCAAAAGGACTGCAAGCTGCAGATTCTGTTTTACAAAAATGGAAAAATAAGGGGCTTGATAATAGAGAAGCTTACCACACGCTTTATAAAAAAATAACCAATTTTGATAAGCATATTGCCCGCAGATATGATGCGATGTCGGGGTCAAGATACCTATTGGTTATTTTAGGTCAATTGCAGGATGGAGTTATTTCAGAGGATGATTTGGAAGGTTTTTCAGAACAGATAAAAGGATCGCTAAAATATATGCTGCAATAAAATGTTGAGGCCAGATTGTAATTGTCTGGGTGATTATTGCAAATTTCGAGTTTCAAATTTCCATTTTTAAATTTCAAATTTCCGCATTCAAATCCCAATCACCTGCACCTTGCCCCCATTACTTCTGATAAATCCCCTTACCAAATCATTGCAATCAGGATAATATGAGGTTCTGTTTATTATTTCCTTTAATTCGGCGGGATGCGTGAATTGATGGGTATTATCAATATATCCATAGCCGCAATATTTACCGTCTTCTATTAAGATTACCGAGCGTTCTTCCGTATTTCTGCCCCTGTCCATAATGATAAAATTGGTCTCAGGCAAATCGTATTGTTTTAAAATTTTATTGGCTCTGAAATTATAGGTGTCCGCTTCTTCAAGGCCGGCGCATATACCATAGCATTTTTTTAATTGATGGTTCATACATACTGCATCATCGCTTACCAAACCGCAATAAGTAAGGCAGAGATTGTGTTCATCAATCCAGGAGTCAAGTTTTTCGCGAGCCGAACTATAGCTTACAAAGGATTGTAAAGCCTGTTTTGATTGTTTGGAATCCACAATGTTAAAATTCAATATTCCATTTTCATCTTTAAAATAATCGAGCGAAAATTTAAAATTATCTTCTTTCCTAACCCTGTTATAAGGCGGTTTATGTTTTTTCAATTCCTCCGATTCATGCAACAAAGCTATGAGCTCGCTGCCTGTTAAAACAAAATCTACATTATACAAGTCGTTCAGCATTTTCTTACCTTTATTTTCTTTGGTATTAAAATGGCTCATGGCCCGGCTATACATATTTACACTTTTACCTATATAAATAATTTGGCCTGATTTGTCCAGAAAATAATAGACCCCGCAGGCTTCGGGTAATTTATTTAAAACATATTGTTTTATTTTATCCACCCGACGAGTCATTAAATCCTCTACCCCTTTATTTTTATAAACCGGATCAAGGCTTTTCTTTTGAAGTAAAATATCAAACAATTTGGCGGTAGCCACTGCATCTCCCTCAGCCCTATGCCTTGCTTCATTTACTATTCCCAACGAATCGCACAAATTGCTAAGGCTGTATGAAAATTTGCCCGGCATTAATTTTCGGCTAAGTCGCACAGTACATAAGGTTTCGCGTTTATAAACATAACCCAGCGAAGCAAATTCATCTTTAATAAATCCATAATCGAAACCCACATTATGGGCAATAAAAACCTTGCCTTCGGTCATTTCCAAAATGGTTTTGGCCACTTCATGAAATTTTGGAGCATCCGCCACCATTTCGTTGGTGATGCCCGAAAGTTTTGTAAAAAACGGACTGATATAACAATCGGGATTGATAAGGGTTGAAAATTTGTCAACCACCGTAAGCCCATCGTGAATAAGGATACAGATATCAATAATTCGTCCTTTCCTGAACTCAAATTTCCCCCCGCAGGTTTCTATATCAATAATGGCAAACATGTTTATTTGGCTACGCAAAAATCGTTAATGCGTTTGAGGAATTAATTGGTATTCAAAAATTATAAATAAAAGCTGCAAGTGCTAGATACGCCTGTTATTGCCATTTATAAAAAGTGAACAAAAGGCCGTTGCTTCAACCGAGGATATTGATTTTAAGGGTTTAAGTCAGGGGATTTATATAATAAACGTGACTCATTCGGTGGGTTCAATTTCAGGGAAATTGGTAGTTCAATAAAAGTTCTTTGAATTTAAATGGCCAGATAAGAAATTTGTTACTCCAAAACTTAGTATTACGTTTGATGTAATTTTAAAACGTATTACCATGAAATCTAATATCAAAATTTTATTAATCCCAATATTCTTATTCCTTTCAAATCAAATAGTAAAAAGCCAGGGTTGCAGCGGTTTTAACATTAAAAAAGAATCAGAAATAGCCTCCGCATGCGCGGGTATCAGCATGACCATGATGCACGATATAAATGGAAAAGCTTATTTATATGTGGCTAATAAAGAAGCCGGGTTAAAAATTTATGATATCAGCACTATTACTTTGCCAACTTTGGTTAAAACAATTCCGGTTACATCTTTGGGTAATATGGATGTGATGAGCCTTACCCAAAATGGAAATTATTTGTATCTGGCTTTGGGCAATCATTTTAATACCAACCAAAATGCCGGAATGGCCATTATTGATATTATTGTGCCTTTTGATGCATCCGTTATGGATTTTTGGGAATTACCTTCTTCAGGAGGTGGTTCGGGGGTTATTAAAGTAGAAGGAAATTACGCCTATTTGGGAGCTATGAAATTTGGGTTAATGATTCTGAACATTACGGATAAAAGCAATATTCAATTGGCTTCAAAATTTGTACCCGATATTAATTATCCAACTATTAATCCAAATCCAAATTTATATAATGCCAGAGGGATGGAGGTGAAAAATGATATTGTCTATTTATGTTATGATGCCGGAGGAATAAGAATAATAAATGTTTTTGATAAAGCTAAACCCAAAGAGACAGGGCATTATTCAAATCCTGCACTAAACGGAAAACCCCGTGCCTACAATAATTTAGTTTTGGATGATTCACTTCTTTACATAGCCGTTGATTATTGCGGTTTGGAAATATTAAACGTTAAAGATACAGCTAAAATAAAAATGACAGGCAAATGGAACCCTTACAACTGCCCGACAAATAATTGGTTTACCAGTCCGGTTCATGCCAATGAAATTCAATACAACAAAGCCTGTAAAACGCTTTTTGTGTCAACCGGAAAAAGCGATATGATGGTTTTGAATGTTTCAAACCCTGCCCTCCCCGATTCGTGCAATTTTTACGGAGGCGTTTTGAATGATATTGGTACCTGGGGGGTGGGTTTGTATCAAAATCAAATTTATCTTTCCTATGTCTGTGCAGTTATTCCTTTTTCTTCCAACTGGACAGGAGTTAAAATACTGACTTATACACCTTGCAATGGCTCAACTAAAACCTATAATTCTTCAGGAATTGAATTGTATCCCAATCCTTCTAAAAATTTGCTGACCGTTCAATCGGGATTTGATTTGAGTAAATCTCAAATTTCAATAACAAATGTTTTGGGGCAATACGTATATCCTGATATTTCCATTGTGTCCATTAATCAGGCAAGTATTGATTTAACAGGCCTTTCCGATGGAATTTATTTTATTAATATACCTCATAAAGATAAAGATTATACGGCCAGAATTGTTAAAAACTCACATAGATTTTAGAATAAATCAAAAATCGTAAATCTTCCCGATTGCTATCGGAACTCAAATCGGCTTATATTTGCCGCCTAAAGAAAAATTTTTAAAAAAAACAAAATGAAAAAAAATCTATTCAAAATCACATTTGCTATCATAGCATTATTCCAATTTTCAAATGTATGGGCTCAATTGGTATTACCCCAACCAAGTCTTAAAGCCTCAGTAATGCAAACCGTAGGATTAACTGACATTACCATTGATTACAGCAGTCCGGCAGTAAAAGGCCGCGTAATATGGGGCGGTTTGGTGCCTTATGATTCAGTATGGCGTGCAGGTGCCAATTCGGCTACCAAAATCACATTTTCAAAAGATGTAACCATTAATAATGTAAGTGTTCCTAAAGGCTCCTATTCTATTTTAATGATACCCGGACGCTTGGAATGGACAATTATTATTAATAAAGATGCCACAGTTTCAGCAGATGACTATAAGCAGGAAATGGATATGGTAAGAATAAAAGTTGTTCCTTATACAATGCCTTCAGCTGCAGTCATCACCTCAGATGCTACGTCTTTAATTACAGAAAGGCTTACCTATAATTTCTCAGATTTTACCAATGATATGACCAACATTAATATGCAATGGGAAAAGATACGGGTAAGTTTTAATGTAAAAGTGGATACCGATAAACAAGCTTCAGAAAATATTGATAAGGCAACAAACGGTGTCTGGGGAATTTATAATAATTCAGCCCGTTATTATTTGGATAAAAAAGAATATGATAAGGCCTTGGGATTTGTAAATCAATCTATAGCCAGCAGTGATATGTGGTTTAATAATTGGGTAAAGGCCCAAATATTAGCGGCACAAGGTAAAAATGAAGAGGCTTATTTGGCCGCTTCCAAAGCCAAAGAATTAGGGGATAAAGTGCCGATTAATAATTTCTTCTTTAAAGCAGAAGTTGAAAAAGCCTTGGTAGATTGGGCGGCTTATGCACCTAAACCAAAAAAGAAAGGAAAATAATTCAGAAAATTAATTCTAAAAAAGCTGAATACTTTTATGAGTATTCAGCTTTTTTTTTCATTTTCTTTTTTTTCGCATAAGTTTTTTTCTAAGTTTTATTCCAGCCTCGGTAAGTCGGTATTTCTGGCTCTTGCTTGTAGGTTTATCCGGTACGGTCATTTCAATATATCCGCTATTAATTGAAGGAATAATATAATTTACCCTGAAAAAATCGTCGCTATTCAATTCTAATGCTTTTTGTATATCAATTCTTTTCAATTCTCCATCAATTACCAGAACAACTCTCCTTATTTCCTCGGCAACTTCCCCTGTAACTTCCCCTGTAACTTCCCCTGTAACTTCCCCAGTAACTTCCCCTATAACTTCCCCAGTAACTTCCCCTGTAACTTCCCCTGTAACTTCTCCTGTAACTTCCCCTGTAACTTCTTTAATTCTCGAAATAATTGTTTTAAAACCACCATCAAGAATGTATTCAGGTTCAATAAGTCCTGCTTTCCTACAAAGCCTTATCATATCACGGGTCCCGCTTCCCAGTTTTTCTATATATCCAGCCAGATACATTGGTTCAGCAATTAAAGGATTTATTGGGAAGGAACCATGCGGAACCCGAAGTTGATCTAAGGTGAGAGTATGTGGTAAATTTCCAGGATTCCAAATTTCTAATCTATTAGAAAATAACATTACCTGAACGCTCCCATTACTATTATAATCTCTGTGTGCTATAGCATTTACAATGGCTTCGGCTACTACAGCCCTTGGAATCTCATATTTAACTGACACCTGATTTCCTATATCTCTGGTTCCTACTGCCAAATTTAGTTTTGATAAAACAAAATCAACACTCTGATCAACGAGTTCAAAAACATCCCCTTTATAAACCTGATAGGACGGGATTGGTTTGGCCACTTCAGTACCATGAAAATGGGCACATTTAACTTCAGAAGTTATAAAAAATCGTTGCGGCATTTTTCCAAATAACAGTATAGCTGCATTAGTAAGTTCAGAATTACTTAGCAAATTAAGATGAATTAAAACCTCATCTATTGCGGTAGAAGGTGATAATGGAAAATTACGAACTGCTCTGGCCCTATTCACAAAACGATACACTTTATCAACCGAAATATCATCTAATGAAGCCTTACAGAATGCCGCATCAAAAGGTCCTATTCTAATTAATTCCTTCTCTTTAAGATAGTTTACCAACGAAGCATAAACGCCGGTTTTTAGTTCCTCTGCCGAGTTTACTCTTTTTCTTATTACAATAGAGCCAGCCTTTTTAATTAGCTTCTCCATTTTAGGATGTAACTTGGCAGCCATATCACCCTTGATATAAATAAGCCTGAATTTGTGTTTTGCAGTTGCTTCATCAAATTCCCGCTCGGTTGCCGAAATTCCTTGAGAATCTTCTATTCCATAAGTTTGTCCGAATAAACCAATATAAATATCAGTTGCGGCCACTTGATTAAGATAAGCAATCTCAGCCTTTTCGTCTGCTGCCGGCAGATTTTCGAATAAAAAAGGTTCAAAAAATAATCCTAATAAAGGATCGCTAAGCAAATATTTGAAAAGAGATTGTCTTTCTTCAATAAATTCTTTTTGCACACCGCTAATAAAGACTTTTAACTTTTGCATTCTAAATTCATTTCAAAAATAATTATTCATTTTATCTAATCTGATTTTATTTATATAAAAATTCGTAATCCTGTTAATCCAAAGAATCCTGTTAATCCTGTTCAAAACCAATGCAATCCCCATCACCAGTAAACACCCGATTACATTAAGCCACAAAAAAGAAATTATATCAGCTACATATATACTAATCACTAAAATTTCGCTAACCACTGCTGCCCAAAACACAGCATTTCCTTTAATGGATTTCATATAAAAAGCAACCATAAAAATACCCAAAATTGTTCCATAAAATAAGGAACCGAGAATATTTACGGCTTCTATTAAACTGCCCAATTTGCTGGCAAACATGGCTATAAAAATACAGAAAACACCCCAAAAAAGGGTCATCCATTTAGAGGTTCTGTAATAATGAAGCTCTGATTTTTCTGCTTTCCCAAATCGTTTATAAATATCAATAACAGAAGTTGAAGCTAATGAATTTAAGGCTGCGGCAATACTTCCCCAGGCCGAAAGAAAAATCATGGCTATCAATAAACCAATTAAACCTATGGGTAAATTATGAATTACAAAATATAAAAAAATGTAATTGGTGTCGTTGGTATCTGCCAGGGCATCCGCTTTTAAAATCGTTTCTTTGGCTTTGGTTCTTAAAAGTTGGGATTCTTTTTCTGTGGTCTGAAGTTCCAAAGTGGACTTTTCAATCCGGCTTTGGTCGTTGGCTTTTAATGAAGCTGATAATTCTTTAACCTGAATCTGTTTCCTCTGATTTATTGATTCATAGGCCTTTTGATTTTCTAAAAATGTTTCTCTGTATTGCGAAGCCAATGTTTTATCTATCTGTTTTTGGTTAAAAACAATTGGTGAATTGTAATTTAAATAAAACACAAAAACCAAAACCCCAATTAATAAAATCCCAAACTGCATCGGTACTTTTACCAACCCATTCATCAATAAACCGATGCGGCTTTCTTTAATACTTTTAGCTGTAAGATACCGCCCTACCTGGCTTTGGTCGGTTCCGAAATAAGATAAGGCTAAAAAGAATCCACCAATTACCCCGCTCCAAATATTATATTTATCTTTCCACCAAACCGGGTCCGTGACATCAATTTTAGTTTCAATCACATTCATTTTACCCATTTTGGTGGCTACTTTTATGGCATCTGTAAAACCCATTCCTTCGGGTAAAAGATTTATCACCATATAGCCGGCCAAAAACATCCCGATAAAAACGATGAATAATTGTTGCATCTGCGTATAGGCAACTGCTTTGGCACCGCCACTTACAGTATAAATAATGAGCAAACCGCCCATAAAAATATTGGTATAATATATATTCCAGCCCAACAGGGACGAAAGTATAATGGATGGGGCATAAATACTGATTCCTGTAGATAGTCCACGTGACATTAAAAATAGGATAGACGCAAACGTTCGGGTTTTTAAATCAAAACGTTGTTCTAAAAATTCATAGGCTGTAAATACTTTTAGCTTATGGTAAATAGGAACAAACGTGATGCACAACACAATCATGGCCAGCGGCAATCCAAAGTAATATTGAACAAAGCGCATCCCATCGGTATAGGCTTGCCCGGGTGCTGAAAGAAACGTAATGGCACTGGCCTGAGTTCCCATAATGGAAAGCAATATTATAAACCATGTCATGGTATTATTGCTTTTAAAATATGAGTTCAGGTTTTTGTTTCCCTTACTTTTATAGATACCAAAAAGCAAAACTCCGAGGAGGGTGAGGCAGAGAACTATCCAGTCGGTGAGGCTCATGTTTTTTGGTTAAAATATTTGGAATGGTTAAAATGGTGATTGGTTCATTTATGGATTAAAATATTTCAAATCGTTAATCATTATTCTTATATCGTTTTAATTTCTAAAAAATCCCCCTAACCCCCTTTTAAAGGGGGAATGCTGCCTGTGATAAAATTCTGCTCGTAATATTCAAATTTTGTTATTTTCATCCGCCTCAGGCGGATCAATTTTCCACTTTCAATTTTCCACTTTCAATTTTCCACTTTCCATTTTCAAATTAGTTCAATCAAATTCACCATCAACCTGTATGCCCCCGGCACTCCGGCGGGTAGTTCGCGGAAGAAAACCAACCCTGTATAAATAAAATTTCCTTTGCCGTGTTTGGCTATTATCAGGCTTCCTTTGTTTGGTTTTTCGCCTTTGTCGTTCATGCTCAATGGGCATTCATACGTGGAGTCAATATCTCCGGCAAAGTAAATTCCCCGTTCCTGTATCCAGCCTTCAAAATCTTTTTCGGTAATTTTATTTGGGGTGTTTAAAACCGGATGATTTGACAAATCAAAATTTACTTTGGCATTTTCATCGGTTACCCGTTCGCGGGTTAGTTTAAATGGTTTGGGGCCTATATCCCCTTTAAATGGCCCGGCAAAACTGTTGGTATTGTATTGCACTATCAGGTTTCCGCCATTGTTTATATAATCCATGAGCTTTTGTTTATGGGTGGTTAAAAGTGGATTGGTATTATAAGCCCTCACTCCTGTTATGATTGTATTATATTTTTTTAAATCATCATTGGCCAGCATGGCATCGGTAATGGTAATGACATCATAACCCAATTGTGCGAGGCATTTTTGGACTTCATCCCCTGCTCCGTGAATATAGCCGATGCGTTTAGCCGTTTTTTTAATATCCAGTTTTAATAATTTGGCTTCAGCTTCCGGAAACCAGGTTTGAATGGGGATATGGTCGTATTTTATTTCGCGGATGCTTTTGGTGTAGGTTTCACCGTTTACTTCGGCTGTGGCCTTGCAAGGGAAGGCTTCGCTTGAAGGGGTCTTAGGGAAGGCTTCGCTTGGAGCGAAGCCTTCCCTTTTGCCAGGTGGGATTACTTTAAAAACAACCGTTTGCTCATCGTTCTTTTTTAATAATCGTACATTTATTACCGAAGGTTCAATTTTCCAACCTTTGGGAATTTGAAGTTTCACTTTGGTATCAAGGCTATCCCTGCCGGCTTTTACTTTTACTTTTACTTCTTTGGAATTATTATCTGAAAAAGCGATTACTTCATTTTCCATGGTTAATAAAACCGGAGGAATAATAACCAAAGGGCGGTAGAGTTCCCCTTTTTCTGGATCAACCCAACGGTATTGGATGTGGTAATATTTTGAAATTGCATTCATATTTGAGCTAAATAAAACCCAACAAGAGTTATCATTAAATACCCCCTCAGCTGGTCCAATTTTTTTTTGCTCATTAATGTGAAAAATCCCATTAGGAGTTGATTTTAGCCAATAAGGCTGGCTAATTATAGCATTGGATTTGATAACTTTTCGGTTAGTATAAGAGTTAAAACTTAATAATTGATTTGGTTTTAAAATACTAATTAATGTGGTATCTGATTTTAATTGTTCAGGATAAACAATTCTCCAAATTCCTATTGATTTATCAGAACGGTTGATTGCAGAAGTTGTAATTTTATTAACTGAACCTTCTGTTATTTGAGCTTCATTACAGCTAATATCAACTGTAATACCTAATGCAGCTATAATTAAACTTTGAACAAGCTCAGATTTATCCTCTAAATAGCTGGCTGGACCAGGTTTAACTAAATTTATAAAATTATTTATTTCCAACAAAAGAGAAACTATTGAATCCGGGTTAAATACATTATATCTTTTGATTGCTTCATCACAAAGTTTCCCAACCTTCTCTCCCCCATTCACCCTCTTCCAACTAAAATCCATCCTTTCAAAAATATCTTTCAAATTAGCTGTATCGCCTTTTAAGGGTTTAAAATATTCAAAATATTCTCCCCGCTGCCTGGCGCTGCCAAAGCCCTGGCTTTTGTGCATGCTGCGGCTTTCGGCTGCTATTTCGCCATAACTTTTGCCTAACAACGCATTGTATCCACCCACATCTAATTTTACAAATTTGCTCATATCCGCTTTTGCATCGCGGAAACGGGCCGTGGTATTGTAGAACAAACGCCGGGCCTGCCAAACTTTTACATATTTTAATTGCTCAGGAAACCGCGTGGAATCTGCCGCTGCATCAAAGGCTTCTTCAGCTAATATACCCGAAGCTGTATGATGTCCATGTCCGCCGCTGCCATCGGTAGCAAAACGGCTGATAATAATATCCGGCCTGAAATTACGAATTACCCAAACCACATCCGATAATATGGAATCATGGTTCCATTTTTCAAAGGTTTCTTCGGCAGTTTTGCTATAACCAAAATCATAAGCCCGTGTAAAAAACTGTTCTCCCCCATCTATTCTTCGGGCAGCCAATAATTCCTGGGTTCGTATTAATCCTAATTCCACGCCTTGTTCGGGGCCTATCAGGTTTTGTCCGCCATCGCCTCGGGTTATGGAAAGATAACCGGTTCGTAAACATTTTTCATTGGCCAAATACGCTATCAACCTCGTATTTTCATCATCAGGATGGGCTGCTATGTATAGTACCGAACCAACGGTATTCAGTTTTTTTAGTTGTAAAAGTATTTCGGAAGATGACCAGGATTTGGGAGGTTGGGCTTTGAGAAAACCAATTGGAATTATTAAAAGGAGAATTGTTTTTTTGAGCATTATGGGGTTGAAAAATTGCGCAACGAATTTCGGTTTTTTTGGCAATAGATTTGAACCAAAGTACTTTTTAAAAAATGAAAATTGTAAAACCCTGCGTTTCGAAAAGCATAAACTACTTTTGCAGTCCAAAACCAATAG
>CAYHCM010000098.1:11098-14000 GCA_964355045.1 uncultured Chitinophaga sp.
GTAAAACCCTGCGTTTCGAAAAGCATAAACTACTTTTGCAGTCCAAAACCAATAGGTTAATTTAAAATAAAATGAAGGTAGAAATTTGGAGTGACGTGATGTGCCCCTTTTGCTATATCGGCAAACGGAAATTTGAAATGGCTTTGGAACAATTTGCGGAAAGGGCTAATGTGGAGATAATTTGGAAAAGTTTTCAATTGGACCCATCCATAATTACAGACCCAACTAAAAATGTCCATCAATTTTTGGCAGAACGCAAAGGCTACACGGTGGAATATGCCAAACAAATGAACGAACATGTAAGCAAAATGGCGAAAGAAGTTGGTTTGACTTATAATTTTGATACAGCCGTAGTGGCCAATTCATTTGATGCCCATCGTTTTTCGCATTTGGCTAAAAAATATAGTTTGCAAAATGAGGCGGAGGAATGCTTATTTGCCGCTTATTTTACCGAAGGAAAAAATACGGATGACCCTCAAACCCTCGTTCAATTGGGAGTTGACATTGGTTTGATTTCCAAAGATGTAAAGCAAATGTTGGAGAGTGAGGATTATGCCGATGCAGTTCGAAATGATATATATGAAGCTCATCAAATTGGGGTTAATGGGGTTCCTTTTTTTTTGTTTGATGAAAAATATGCCGTTTCCGGAGCACAGGAAAGTTCCGTGTTTTTACAAGCGTTGGAAACGCTGAAGAAAAACCTCGTTGATTTATAAAAATTAGATTAAAAATTCAAACTCATCCCCCTACCCTCCCGATGAAAAATCAGGACAGGCTCTTAATAAGGGGGACGGCTTACGCAAGAAGACTTGACAGAATAAAACAAACTCAATAATCAATCACAATTTCAACTATTTTAACCAATCACCATTTCAACTATTTTAACCAATCACCATTTCAATTATTTTCATCAAACACTAATAATGAATCCAAACGAACAACTCATCCATAGCTTTTATTCTGCTTTTCAAAGCAAGGATTATAAAACCATGCAGGAATGTTATGATGCTAATGCCACATTCAATGACCTGGTTTTTGTAAACTTAAATGCCCCGGAGGTAAAGGCCATGTGGGAAATGTTTTGTGTAAAAAGCAAGGATTTGGTGATTGAGTATAAAAACATAAATGCCAATGATACCAAAGGAAGTGCTGAATGGATGGCAACTTATACCTTTACGAAAACAGGCAGGAAAGTGGTGAACCTTATTGTATCTGATTTTACGTTTGAAAATGGTAAAATTAAAAACCATACCGATAGTTTTAATTTTTACAAATGGGCCAGTCAGGCTTTGGGTATGGCAGGTATATTATTGGGATGGAGCGGTTTTTTAAAAAATCAAATAAGGGATGAGGCTAAGAGGAGTTTAAAAAAAATTGTTGGTTAGAGGGAATAGTTTTTTTAAAGGTGTATTTTATTTTTGGGGGTTCGGTTGGACTTTGGGGACTTGCGGGACATTTGGTGAACTGATTAGAGATAAAGTACATTGAGTTCGGGCTTTTGCGAATTACCAAATAAAAAAATTTAAATTTTAAAAGCACAAGTCATTTCCCGTTTTCCGGGTGGGCCTTCTACGGTTTTTATTTGAAATCCCACTTCCTTTAACATGCGTTTTACGCTTCCTTTGGCGCAGTAGGTAGATAGTATTCCTCCGGAATTTAGCATTTTAATAAGTTTAGTAAAGATTTCAGGAGTCCACATGTCCGGTTGCTTATCAGGGGCGAAGGCATCATAATAAACCAAATCGAATTTTAAATTACTATTAAACGTTTGTATGGCGCATGAATGTTGGGTAAAGTAAAATGTGTCGTTCACCTTTAGCCGCATTTCAGGAGGCGATTGGGATAATAAAATCATTAGATTTCCAAGTTCAGAATGAAAACCTTTAGCTACTTCGTGCATTATTTTGGTGCTCAAAGGGAAAGGTTCCAAAGCCGTGTATGCAGTGGTTATATTTTTTTTACCAGAAACGATAGCAGTAAGAGCTGCATTAAGCCCGGTACCCAACCCTACTTCGAGAATGGAGATCTCTTTTTGGGTCATTAAATCAAACCCGTTTTTAATAAATACGTGGTTAGATTCCTGTAAGGCTCCATGAATTGAATGATAGGTTTCATCGAGTTTGGCACTATAAATTGAATCGGAATCATCGCCCGTTTTAATAACTTTTAATTCATTTTTATTATCAGCCATTATAATTAAAATTTGCAGCATGCAAATCAATACCCTTTCCATTATAATTCCCGCATATAATGAAGAAAAAACAATACATCTTATTCTGAATAAAATCAAGGAGGTAAAACTTATTCATGATATTAAAAAACAAGTTGTAATAGTGAATGATTATTCGAAAGACGATACTGAAAATGCCATTACAACTTATATTAAAAATAACCCTGAACTTAATATTTCGTATTATAAACATGAGGTTAATATGGGCAAAGGAGCTGCATTGCATACAGGTATAGCAAAAGCAACCGGTGAAATTGTGGTAATTCAGGATGCAGACCTTGAATATGACCCGCAGGAGTATAACGACCTTTTGAAACCTTTTTATGCCGCTGAGGCTGATGTTGTATATGGTTCGCGATTTATGGGCGGAAATCCGCACCGTATCTTGTTTTTTTGGCATACGCTTGGCAACAAACTTCTAACTTTTTTATCCAATGCACTTACCAATCTTAATTTAACGGATATGGAAACCTGTTATAAAATGTTCAGACGTGAAATAATTCAGGGTTTAGATTTAAAAGAACGGCGATTTGGTTTTGAACCGGAAGTAACCGCCAAAATTTCGAAAATTAAGGAAATAAGAATTTATGAAATTGGGATTTCATACTATGGCCGCACCTACGCCGAAGGCAAAAAAATTAATTGGAAAGATGGTTTCAGGGCTTTATGGTG
>CAYHCM010000099.1:0-11296 GCA_964355045.1 uncultured Chitinophaga sp.
CCACATTGCAATAGGTATTGGTTCCGGTACGTTCAAAACCAATTTCCTGAAACGTTATAAAATCAGCACCATTTATACTCAAAACATAATCGGTGGTGCCTGAAGAATTCGATGGAAATTTCAACATACATTTGGCACTGTCACCTCCTGCAGATTTAAAAGTAATGGTATTGGTATATGAAACACCGCTTATCGCTGTTAATTCAATATTGGTGTTGTCGTATATAGTATCATACACCGTAATGGTAACCCTGCCACTAACCCCGGCACCCTGTGGAGTGCCACCGTCAGTTCGGCTACCGGTAAGCAAATCGCCAACCGCTGAAGCCCAGTTTTGATAGTTGGAGCTACTGGCCGACCGGGTAGGGTTTATGGTGTAATTTCCGTTTAATTGCCCAAAGCCCGCAAGAGGTATAAGCAGTATGAGCAACACAAATAAAATAACAGGATTGAAGATTACGTATATTTTTTTCATAATTAAGGGATAAAAATTTCTACACAATATTAGTAAAGAAAATTTCATATTACCTATAAAAAAATATTTAAATTATTTCAGTCATGTTCAAAATAAATTATTCCATCAAGTAATAAAATTTTCTTTTTCTATATAATAATAAGTTTTACGTTTGTAATGTCCAATGACAAATTAATCTTAATAATTACCTAACAACTCAAATTATGAAAAAAAATCATCAAACTCCAATTTTTAATTTCCGTTTTTTATCACTTATTCTGCCATTTGGAATAATAATTTTATTTTTTATACCCACAAAAGCCCAGATAAATAGTCATCATTATGGAGTTAATAATAATGGCTATGATGGTAATAGTTCTGAAATGGTTACATGTCCATCAATTGACCCCAATTATAAATATGTAGGTGTACATTCCAATCAGGATCCATATTTCAGAAATACTCTATATGGAATAAGGGGCGCAAGAATTAAAAGTGATGGAAGTATGCTAACAGGTTTTTTTGATTGCATATATGATGCAACTATGACTCCTAGCGGTCCTTCTACTAATCGGACAAACTTGTTTCCTTTAAAAATAATCCCTTACTATAACAACGCAAACTTAGAATATCTTATAATAGGTTATGTCACTTATCCAAGTTATCCAGATATTCCTCATCCGTTTGTAGTTAATGCAGATATTGCTTTAAATGCAATTAACCTCAGAATCTTCTCTAATTCTGGATTTTTTACAGATGTGGATCAATTATCCAATGGTGATTTTTTGTTTTCAGGAGCAGTTTCTAATTCATTAACAATAGCAGCTAGTTATAGAAAAGGTTGGTTACTTAGAACCGACTTATCTTTGAATAAAATATGGGAAAGGTACACCCATCTTTACAGCCCATCTTCCTGGCATCAGGATTTTGATATAATTAGTGATCTTGTGTTAATTGATGATGATAATGCAATAATTTGCGGCAATGTAAGTGAAAGAAGTGGCTGTTTTGTAGGTCCTTTGGATAGCGTTATGCCAAGAGCGTTTATTGCAAAAGTGGATTTAAGCAATGGATCATTCATTTGGTATAGTGCCAGATTTAATGGATTTGCGGCAAGATTAGCTGTAAACAGCTCTCGAATTGCCCTAGCAATAAATGGAATATCTATGCCTACTGCGATTGCACTATTTGACCTAGGAGGTAATTTTATATCCGGCCATACTTTTAGAGCGAATGCTCCAATAACCACCCTTCTTCCAAGTTCAACTTTTAATCACAATGGCAATAATTATGATGCAGATATTATGATAGATATCCCATTCATTCAAAATATTTATTTTTACGCTGGTAGCAATGACATATACATAAGTGGCAAATTTATTAATGTTGATGTACGTTATGGTGGCTCCTCTTTAGGTGATTTTGATATGCCATTTAATACAGAGTACTCTGGAGGTAATTTTATCCCATTTCAGCTTCAAGTATCTGATTATGATTTTCAATTAGGGTCATCCAATTTTTTTACATATGACACTTGGGATAATGCCTGTGGTTCCAATAAGTATCCTCCATTTTATGCACTAAGTAATTCGCTTCCTTGTCCATCTAATTATGATTATCTTACAATCACCTTAGACAGATCTCCTGATGCAAATACAAACGCTTTGGGTTCAGCCAAAGTTTGGACATTTAATAGATATTTTTCTACATATGCCTTCTCTTGTGGGATTCAAACACAATATGTAGCAAAGGACGCACTTACGCCATTGAATCATTTAAATTTCAATAACGATGATATTTGGGGTAGTTATAATTTAGATTATCCAACTTCTGATATCGACGATTACATTAATTATATTCATGATTGTCAGCAACATACTCCTGATCATGATTAGATTAAGACTTTAAATGATGCTACCCCTTCAACTTGTGCTACTATGTCATCGATCCTGATTCCTGTAAGAAGATATCTAACAGACAAAGCCCAGTTTCGGTATTTAATTGCGTAGGATTTATGGTGTAATTGCCATATAGTTGGCCATAGCTATTAGATGGCACAAGCAATATGAGCACAACAAATAAATAAATAAGATGGATGGTTGAGTAAAGATTTTTCATAATTAAAGGGATAAATATTACTACACAATATTAGTAAAGAATTTTTCATATTTCCTATAAAAAAAATTAATAATTGGAGATTTATGATTTAATAATTACTTCGATAATTGGTAGCACTGCCTAAAATAGACCTTTAGCCAAGCAATGGCTTAATTGAAGCCTGAAAAATAAATCCGGATTTTAATCTTTTTTACTTTTTTATTATAAACATTGACAAAGAATAATGAGAAGCAACTGTTCGGGAATTCCAATCAGTTGAAAAAGGAAGGAAAAAGGCATGTAATGCAAAATTTAGAAAATTACAATCTGACTTAATATTTCATCAAACAGTAATGATAACAATGACTATATTTAGTGAGCTATGTCATTGAATTTTAACAATTCGGCATAATACCTTTGAAACCTCAAACGCACTAATTTGCAAATAGTTTAACTTATTAATCGTAATTATTATGAAAAAAAAATTAGGTATCCATGTTTTAATTTTCTCAACTCTTTTCATCTTCGCCATTCAGAGTTGGGCAACCATTGAAACAAGAGAGGTTTTGTATAGTGGTAATAAGCTTTCAACCTCAAACATCGTGAATTTACCTGTCGCAGGAGATTTCAATATCAGCGACGGTATTTTTTTTAACCTCAAAAATAATTTGACCTTGTCCTGTATTGCTCCTTCTGCAACTTCCGTAAATTTAGAAACGACCGTCACAGGGAGCAAAAAAACTCTTCTTTTACCTGAACTTACAATTACAGCGTCGGGGCCTACCTCGTTTTGCTTCGGAGGAAGTGTTGAATTGTATGTAAATACAGGTAACGAACTTTATTATCAATGGAGAAAAGGAACAGAAGATATTATTGGTGCAAATTCTGCATCGTATATCGCATCCTCCTCCGGAGAATATAGCGTTATAATTATAGGAAGTACGGAATATTCTGAATCTTCCAACACCATAAGTGTCACTGTATTTTCGTTGCCTGATGCCACCGTTACCCCAGAAGGTCCAACATCTTTCTGTTCAGGGGGCAGTTTAAAAATAGATGCCAATACCGGATCCGGTCTTTCCTATCAGTGGAGAGATGGGATAACAAACATTAGCGGTGCTAACAGTTCATCATTTATCGCCAGTACAGATGGACTGTATAACGTAAAAGTAACAAATACGGATGGATGTTCTGAAATTTCAAATTCAATTGGTGTTAAAGTTAATTCATTACCCTATGCAATGGTAACCCCCAGCGGATTGACTTCATTCTGCAGCGGAGGTAGTGTTGATTTAATTGCAAATACAGGAGCCGGGTTAACATATCAATGGCGAAGAAACAATGCAGATATTGCGGGTGCTGCCAATTCATCACTTGTTGTTGATATAAGCGGAGAATATAAAGTGGTGGTTACAAATGATAACTTATGTATAGATTCATCAGCCCCTGTAAATGTTACCGTTTTACCTTCGCCAATTGCTTCTTTTACCGTGTCGCCATATCCTGCCTGTCGCGGCAGCTTGCTTAGCTTTACCAATTCATCAAGCAATAGTACAACGGCAGAATGGGTATTTGATAATGGAAATTCATCAACACTTTATAACCCAACACAGATATTCACTATAGCCGGAAATTATAAAGTAAAATTGATTTCTTCAAATAATACCGGCTGCAAAGATTCAGTCAGTGTGTCCATTTCAGTATGGAACAGACCGTCAGCCGATTTTGATGTAAAAAATGGATGTGTTAATGATAGTTTAACTTTTGTTTCTCATTCATTGGGCACGATGATACATGCTTGGACTTTTGGCGATGGCGGCAGTTCTTCATCTTCAAATCCTACAAAAGCATACAAAAATGCCGGGACTTACGATGTGAATCTTATTATTACCGACGTTAATGGATGTAAAGACACTGCCAAATCTTCTGTGATTGCCTATCCACGTCCGGTGGTATCGTTCACCACACCTACCAATTTCTGTGAACAATCTTCTGCAATATTCACAAACACTACAACACTTTCATCCGGAACTGTAAGCCATCATTGGTCATTTGGAGATGGCAACAGCAGTGCAGAGATTAACCCTACAAATACCTATACGACAAAAGGTAATTATAATGTATTGTTGACCTCAACCAGTAATTACGGATGCTCAGCTTCATACCAAAATAATATAATTGTTAATGGAAAGCCCATAGCAAATTTCAATTCAAAACCTGTGTGTGAAGGTGAAGCAACGGTTTTTACAAATACTACGGCCGGAGGGGTAACCTATCAATGGGATTTTGGCGATAACCTTTCTTCAACGCTTTCCACTCCTACTCATACCTATACTTCAGCCGGTATGTATTCTGTAAAATTAACCGTTGCCAATGCAAGTAATTGTTTGGATGTCATCACAAAAGTTAGCCAGGTATATCCTAATCCGGTCGCTAATTTTACCGTGACAGATAATTGCGTGGGATTACCCACTATTTTTAATAATTACTCCACGGATGTCGGTGTAATGGAATGGCAATTTGGTGATGGTTTTAATTCCTCCAGTTTAGCTCCCATTTATACCTATCCCAAAGCCGGAAGTTATAATGTAGGATTAAGTGTTAAATCCATTGATGGTTGTATTGCAGATGTTTCAAAATCAATTACCATTTATCCGGCCCCAAAGGCCTCATTGAGTATAAATGATAAAACACAATGTTTAAATGGAAATTCATTTACTTACACAGATAATTCTTCCATCTCTAAAGGCACCTATTCACATATTTGGAAATCAGTAGAAACAGGTATTTCCTCTGCTCCTGCCATTGTTCATTCTTATTCAAAAGATGGTGATTTTTTTATAAAATTAGTGGCAATAAGCAATAATGGATGCATGGATTCAGTAAGCGAAGCTGTAAGAGTTTATCCAAATCCGGCTGCCAATTTCACCATTAATAATTCTTCCCAGTGTTTCAAAAACCACTTATTTCTTTTGACTGACGGTTCATCAATCAGCTCAGGTTCACTTATTCGTACCTGGAATCTTGGCGATGGAAATCTCGCCTCAGGCGTAACCGTTTTAAAAAAATATGAAACCAGTGGTTTATATACCATAAAACTTTACACTATTTCAGAATTTGGATGTAAGGACAGTTTTAATAAAATAATAACTGTCAATCCAAATCCCGAAGCTTCATTTACTGCCAACAACGATTTTCAATGTTTAAATGAAAACAGTTTTGTATTTACAAATACATCTTCCGGATCCAACTTTAACAGCCTTTGGCGTTTTGGCGATGGAAATTATTCAGCTAATTCAAATGCCACACATTCCTATATTTCAGCAGGTATATACAAAGTTATATTAAATGTTAGTACGGTATTTGGTTGCAATGATTCAACGTATTATACCATGAAAGTTTTGAGCAGCCCGGCCTTACCGGCTATAACAGGACCAGCAATTGTTAAAATTGGAAGTTCTCAAACCTATAGTGTACCGTTTAATTTAGGTTCTTCTTACAACTGGTCGGTTACCAATGGCTCCCTATTATCAAACGGAGGAAGTATGACCCGTGTAAAATGGGCTGAAACAGGAACAACAGGCACTTTACGAGTTACAGAAACCGCTACCAACGGCTGTTCCGGAACACCAGCAAATTATATTGTAAATCTTACACCGCTGGTAGGAAAAGTAAGTGACCTTCATCAAAACGCGTTTGCAGCTTATATTTATCCCAATCCTGCAAAATACTCGTTTACGGTTACGGTGAATTTAGCGGATAAGATAAATTTAACAATATATGACCCATTAGGCAGAGAAGTAATAAGTGGGGTTCAATTCAATTCGTCAGTAACAATTTCTGATTTTCATTTTGTTTCCGGAATTTATACCATAAGGCTAACAGATGAAAATTGGAACACAAAGCTAATTAGAGTAATAATGAATAGATAAGCTCTTTCCAAATTATTATTTTTAAATATCCTTATAAAAATCCCGGAGGAAAAATTTCTTCCGGGATTTTAATTTATGGCATTCAATAAGAATTTTAAAATAAAAGGGAAGAAAATTACCAGGTGCTATTAATTTAGAAAAAGAAGACTTTCCGGAACCATTGCATCCTGCAATAACCAAAAGTACTGGTTTAGGCATTATTGAATTGTGGTGAAATTCTTGGATATTTTATTTGAATTCCCTTTTTTATATTTTTTTCATAAACTTCTACCTGACGTTTTATTTCAGGCATAGCCATTTCCATCATTTTTAGGATTTGAGATATATAGACGTCTATGTTTGAAGATTTCTTCATAATGCAAATTTAAGTAAATTGAAATAATATAGGAAACCTGATAGCTAAATAATTAGTACCTTTCCTGTTAATTATTAAAAAAGCCTTGCAAACTCAGTGTTTACAAGGCTTTGTGGAGCTGCGGGAACTACAAAAACGTAAATACAAGGGGTTATCTAAAACCTAATAAAAGCAACTACAAGCCTAATAAAATCAATACTTGCAGACTACCTAATATTTGATTTACTATTGAAGTAAATTGAAATAAATTGCATATTGTGGACTATATGCGGACTAAATATGGACTAAGTGTTTATATTTGCAGCATGGCAACAATCAAATTTTTCATTCAAACCGATAAAACCCCAGCGGGAATTTATGTAAGATTAAAAGAGGGGCGAACTATTGATGCAAAAGCACGAACAAAGTATTTAATTAATCCGAATGATTGGAGTAAAGCTAAAGGGCAACCAACGGATTTAAAAGATGCCAGCTATAAGGCGTTAAACATAAAATTAACCGACTTAAAAGCTGATTTAACAAAGCATTTTTCTGATAGTGTTGGTTTGGTTGAAATAAATTCTCAATGGCTTAAAAACTTTGTAAATCCACTTCCAGCTGTTGAGATAGAAATAGACCAAGCCCAAATAATACCTGATAAATTAGTTGATTACTTTGTTTACTATGCTTTGCATAAAAAAAGTAGTATTAGTAATTCTACCTATAAAAAACTGAATGTCAATAAACATTTGGTTGAAAGGTTTGAAAAATCAGAGGGTAAGGAATTTTTAATTAAAGATGTTGATGCAAACTTTAAATTAAATTTTGAAGCGTATTGCGCAAAAGAAAATTATTCACCTAATACAATAGCCAGAGCCATTAAATTTATCAAAACTATTAGCTACCATGCTAAAGAAAATGGAATTGAAACCAGTAAACAGCTTGTAAGCATTTCGGCAACTATCAAAAAAGTAGATAGTATATTTTTAACACCTCTGGAACTTGAACAAATTGAAAAACAGAAATTTGATTTAGATCACCTTGAGAATGCCAAAGATTGGTTAATTATCAGTTGCGAAACCGGGCAAAGGGTTTCCGATTTTATGCGCTTTACTAAGGAGCAAATCAGAGTTGAGGACAATATACCACTTATTGAATTTACCCAGCTTAAAACGGGTAAAAAAATGGCTATAGCTTTAAATAATAAAGTACTAAGCATATTAGCCAAAAGACAGGGCGAATTTCCACGCAAAATATCGGACCAGCGGTATAATGAATATATCAAAGACGTTTGCCGAATTGCTGAAATAAATGAAAAAATAAATGGTAGTAAAATGAACCTCGAAGGCAATAAAACGAAACGCAAGCAATCTGGAGAATTTGAAAAATATGAATTAGTTACCTCACATATTGGGCGAAGGTCCTTCGCTACTAATAATTATGGTAAAATACCAACGGCTTTATTAATGAATGCAACCGGACACGGCACGGAAAATATGTTTCTTACCTATATAGGTAAAACCCCGACAGAGCAAGCAAAAGAACTTTCTAAATACAATCAGTAATTAATCACAAATTAAAGAGTAAACAAAATGAGTGATTTAAAAATGATTTTAGAAAAATATTATTTGCCATCTTTAAGACAGGAAATGTATAATAATTTTGTTGAATGGAATAAGAAAAAAATTAATAGCCCACCTTATGATAATATACATTTATATAGCATTCTTAACCGTCTTATATACTCAAAGCTTGATGAAATTACTGAAGACTTTGATTTTTTAAACGCAATATATAAACCAATGTTTATTAATAAATTAAATGAAGAGTTTAATCTGTCAACCTATTTTGCAGAAAATGAAAAATATGCTGAATTTTATCGAAGTGCGGAATCACATATAAATGAATATAAAAACCTGATTGAAAAAATATACTTGAATCCTGATTTACTATATACTAAACAAAATTATACAGACGAACCAGAATCAGACATTAAAACCGAAATTCCCGAAAGTCCAAATCCTTATATTTTTAAAAATAGATATGCTTATTTAATGTTTTATGAATTAAAAGCATCGACCGTTAAACAAAAAACAATTGTTGCAGATTATAGTTTTATTTTTCACAAAATGAAGCATAAATCTATTGAAGCAATAAATTCATTTGTCACAGAGCCGGCATTTATTAAATTTTTAAATACTTATCATGAAGCCGGAATAACGGGAGTTAAATTACCCTTTAGAAATCCAGACAATAAGCAACCTCTTTACACAACTATATTAGATAAGTATAAAGCTAATCTTTAACAATGAACCCAAAAAGGTTCGATATTGAACCCGTAAAGGTTTATTTATGAACCCCAACAAATAAAGGGGTTTATTCAATTTTGCATTGAAGTTTTAATAACAAAAAAGATGCAAAAAAATTCCACCATTTTACATGAAATTAACCCAGACCAAATAACCAGTTTATTTGAGGGTTTACAAAATCAATTAACTGAAATTAAACAAAATTTCCAGCCAAAAGAGCCGACTGAATACGTCACCCGAACCGAGGTTTCAAAGCTATTGAGTTGTGATATTAGCACGGTCCATAATTACACTGTTAAAGGGAAGTTAAAATCTTATGGTATTGGTAACCGGGTTTATTATAAGCGTTCGGAAATCGAGGCTGCAATGACACCTCTAAATAATAAAGGGTAATTTTATGAACGACCATAATATTACCCCCGGTAATTCTTTGAACTCGAAAGGCAAAGATACAAATGTTTACAGCTTTTTAAAGGTAGTACCACATTTAAAAGGATTAAGCCGGCAAACAATTTTAAAGCTTTCAGAACGATTTAATATTAATCCGGATTCTTTTGTCTTTTTAATAAATATAACAGCTAATGGAGTAGTTTTTTATTATGAAAATTAGTTATGGGATCAGAAACCAAATATTTTAATTTTCCGGTTGAGTTATTATCAGATTTTATAAATGATAGTTCTAAGGTTTTAAACAATATTTCTGATTATGCTATATATTCTCATTCTTTAAATTTGGAATATGGCGATGAATTGGAATGTATGAAAGCAAGTGCAAAGTTTTTTCATGTAACGTTATCTAACATTCGTAACACTTTAAAAAATGGCAAAAAGCAATTTGAGAATATAAAACAAACCGGTCCTAAAGTTGGAATTAATTTTTCAATATTTTGGGATTACTATAAGAATGAAAAATCAGAATTTGACAAGGTTTGTTTATTGGCATTTTTAGCGATTAAGAGCATATTGCAAACGAAACCATATTGCAAGATTGACAATAGATTTTTATTAGCCAGAATGGATGGAAAGGCCAAGTCCTGCGACTTTGAATCGTTGTCACCTTCAATACTTAAATATGCGAATGAGTATCAAACCAAAAAGATAAAAACCCGGCTAAGTGAATCCTGGAACTTGACTACGTACAGCCGTTATACAAGGGGTTTTTATGTTAGTTTTTCTCTCAACTTAAATGATTTGGTTTATGAAGCCGAAAAAAGACGGAAATCAGTTAAGGAAAAACAAAATAGGATACTTCAAAACGATGCCGTTAAGAACGCCCTATTAAGATTAAATCAGTCACGACCATATAACGACCTATAAAAAAGAGTTTGAACATTTTTTTTATTAAATTGAAAATAGATTGATAATGGATTGATAATGATTTAAAGATTTAAACGACCTATAAAAAGATATTATAGAAAGGTATTGTAAAAAGAAATTATAGAAAGATAAAAAAAAGAAACACTAAAAAGAAAATATAAAATGAGTTCAAAAATTTTCGGCGGTCCGAGGGGTAAGGGTATAGGGGGTAAATTGTGTTATTCCAATCTGCAATTCATGTACACTACTTTGATTTTAAAAATGTTAAATTTGATGTGCTAATTGTAAGTTGAAACTATTGACAAAAAAAATCAAATAATATTACCATGCCAACACCAAAAGCCCAAATACAACCCAAAGAACTTGAAGATTTAGCATGGCTTTATATTAAAGAATGTTTTAATCATACAAGGCAGCACCCGACAGCTTCAGGAAAGATAGTTGAAATATTGGACCGGCATTTACCAACGATACAATATTATTTGAGAATATGGATTCCATTTAAAGGTAAACCTACAATTAGCCGCTCAACTTATTATGAATGGCTTAATAGTGATAATAAAGAAAAGTCGGACACTATAAAAAATATAGAGGGTATGTTTGAGGCAATGGCAATTGATATTGTTGCAAATGAGGGCAAGGGAATTTTTTATGCTAAAAACAAATTAGGTATGACTGATAAAACTGACAACAAACAAGAACACACCATTAAAAGCATAGACATTCAAAAACATTTCGGATATGATTCTACTGAATCAGAAATTCCAAAAGATTAAGAGGCACAACTTAAAACCAACATGTTTTTGTTAAATTATAAATAAAAATATGTAAACTTTGCAGCATGAAAAAACTA
>CAYHCM010000099.1:11396-13821 GCA_964355045.1 uncultured Chitinophaga sp.
GTAAATTGATTTTTCTATAATAGAAACAATAGAAATGGCAACTGGATATAAAACCGGGGGACGCTCAGAGGGTACACCCAATAAAATTACCACAGATATAAGGGAACACTTTACAAACCTTATTCAAATAAATTTAGATACTTTACAAAATGATATTAAAACTCTAAAACCAATAGACCGGATAAAAGTTTTAATCGAACTTTCTAAATTTGTGATTCCTGTCTTAAAGGCAATAGATATACAAAGGAGCGAAAACGATTTTAAACCATTTATCATAAACTTAAATCATGAATCCAACGATTAATAGTTTTGATAAACTAATTACCTTTTTTAAAGAAAATGATTTGACTTGCGAACAAATGACCGAAATAACCGGAAAAGGTTTGAAGTTATATTTTATAGAAACCGGCTACACCAAAGAACAATTTATTAAATGTTTGACAGAATATTGGGAAAAATGGAAGGATACAAATGAAAAACCTTTTTTGATTGATTTAACTGATCCTTTGGAATAATGATTAAAACTGAAAAATATCAAACAAAAATTGAGATAACTATAAAATATAAATCAACTACTTAAAAAACTACATTTGAACTTATGAAAAAACTAATAATATTAATGATTATCTTTAATGTGTCATGTAGCACTAAAAATCCATTTAAGGATTCTATTTCTGAAAGTATAAAAAAAAATGGGATGGGAGTAGACCTAAAACCTGATATTAAAGAAATTATTATTATTGATACTATAACCGTAAAAGAATCAATCGACGATTGGTATAATTTTAATAAGGAACATAATGAACCATTGGATAGTGTAATTTACGGTGTTAGTAAAGTTGTAATTGACTTGGAAAAAATTGTTGATCCGAATGAATCAGAAAAATTTGATAGTAAGATTTGGCGTTATAAGTTAGATAGGATAAATAATCTAACTAAATTAAGTAAACAAGATATTGACTACTTTGTAGTTGAGTGTATTTATACAATTAATAACCCAATTTTAAATAATGCTCAAGTAACAATTGATAACATCTACCTAATAGACAAGGATTTTAAAGTTATTCTCAAAAAAGACAAAGAAGATTTTGAGAAAATTGCTAATGAGAACAATAAAACTCCTTTAGTTAAATACGAAATTTTATTTTTAGAGAATTAATAATTCTTTATTATTGGATAAGTTTATTCATAAGGTTTAGTTAAAAACGGAACGGTCGAGAGATAGTCCCGTTATTAATTTTTGGATTAAAGGTTGAGTTGATTACACTACCTATTACATTTAGGCACCAAGCTAATCAACATCTAAGGGCAACAAAAACAATTATTTTTGGTAATGTCATAGCTAAAGGTAGTGGATTACTGAGATAGTGAAATGGCAAAAATTATTGCTACTATAATTGAACAAACCAAGTAAAAAATCGCAATACCAGAAATTATAGAAAGTTTACTTACAGATTGATTTTGTCGTATTTCAATTTTTCTTAGAGTAATGTAAATCTGATTTTGAACTTCTCTATCAGTTGCAGATTCAACAAAATTTTGGGTTTCTTTACTAATGTTTAGATTTTCCATAGTTTTTTTTGTCAAATGTAAAATTTTATTTAGACTTGCCTAAGTTTATTCATAAGACTTAGTTAAAAACGGGGTTGTCGTGAGATAATCCCGTTTATTTTTTGTTATAAAAAATTAATTGCGGACTAAATATGGACTAAACCATAAAACAAAAAACCGTAAAAAGCAATATATTAGCTATTTACGGTTTTTATTTGTGGAGCTGCGGGGAGTCGAACCCCGGTCCGGCGAAGGAATTGATTGCGTTTTCTACATGTTTATTGGTAATTAGTTTTCGGGTTTAAGCCGGTTTACCAATTACCAACTTTTACCTTAGCCTGCATAATAATCTTTTGGGTTGGCAGATATGGCCCTCAGATTCCCTGTCGTTTCGACCATCCTGAGTCCCGCCAGTCAGGGAGTAGGCAGGAAGATGGATGACATGTGCGCTAATCCTTGATTAGGCAGCCATTGCGAAGTTGTAATCGCCTTTTGTGTTTTGAACCTTCAGATTTAAGAGCTACTGGAACAAGTCTCTACATGCTTACACACCAATTGCACAACCCGTCAAATCCGGTCAACCCCATGGTGTAATTTTCTGATTGCAAAGATAAGGCCAAAATAAATTGTGTCAGTTTTTTATTTTCAGGGAAATATCATTTTATACACGTTTTGAAAACCTTTGAACACGATTATTAAGATGTACATGATAAACACGATGATTTTAACTTCATCCTGTTTTATTTATCAAATCCCGTTAATCGTGTTAATTTCGCAGCCATGATTACCCTTGGACTAATCCGGGAATACAAGCAGCCACCCGACAGAAGGGTAGCCTTCTCGCCTCTTCAATGCCGCCTTATCAAAAACCTTT
>CAYHCM010000100.1:0-13423 GCA_964355045.1 uncultured Chitinophaga sp.
CTAAGTGCTTTGTGCTAAGTTCTATGTTTGAGCAGCCCATAGAACTTAGAACTTCCAGAACATAGAACTTAAAAAAACTAATTTTTATAATCGGATGGCTTTTCTGTTAATTCAAAAACTACCGGCTTATCTACATTTTCATTTAATAAAGCCAAATCTAAAACCTGTAACATATTGGCAGCGTAATGAAAAGTAAGGTCTTTGGTATAATCTTCTCCAATATCTTCCACGTCTTTGCTATTATTATCACACATTATTATTTCGTTAATTCCGGCACGTTTGGCGGCTAATATTTTTTCTTTAATACCACCAACGGGAAGTATTTTCCCCCTTAATGTAATTTCTCCGGTCATAGCGAGATTAGGTTTTACCTTGCGTTGGGTAAACCATGATGCCAATGAAGTAAGAATAGTGATACCGGCCGAAGGGCCGTCTTTAGGAATGGCTCCTGCCGGAAAATGGATATGCACATCGTAGTGGTCAAATATTTTAGGATTTATGTCGAGGTAATCGGCATTTGCTTTTAAAAATGTAAGGGCAGTTATTGCCGATTCTTTCATCACATCGCCTAATTGACCGGTAAGGGTAAGTTTTCCGGAACCTTTGGTGGTTTTACATTCCACAAATAATATTTCACCTCCAACCGATGTCCAGGCCAGGCCGGTTACAACTCCTGCAAAGCTGTTATCCTGATACATTTCCTTATCAACCCGTTGCCTGCCCAAAACTTTTTTTACATAAGCCTCATCTATTTTAGGGTCAAAGTTTTCTTCGGCTACAATTTGTTTGGCACGATACCGGGCCAGAGATGCTATTCTTTTTTCCAAAGCCCTTACCCCCGATTCGCGGGTATAATTTTCTACCACTTGTTCTAAAATGGAATCGGTAAATTTTATATCCCTTGCTTTTAAACCATGTTCGCCCAATTGTTTTTTTATCAGGTGATTTTTGGCAATCATTATTTTTTCTTCGGTGGTGTAGCCATTTAGTTCAATTATTTCCATGCGATCGAGCAAGGCAGGCTGAATGGTATCCAGAGTATTGGCGGTTGCAATAAACATTACTTTTGATAAATCGAATTCATGCTCCACATAGTTATCATAAAAGGCGGTATTTTGTTCAGGATCTAAAACTTCTAAAAGAGCTGATGAAGGATCGCCTCTGTAATCACGGCCTATTTTATCAACTTCATCCAGCACAAACACCGGATTGGCTGTTCCTGCTTTTTTCAACGCCTGAATTATTCTTCCGGGCATTGCGCCTATGTAGGTTTTTCGATGTCCCCTTAATTCAGCTTCATCGTGCATTCCTCCCAGAGACATTCTGGCATATTTTCTGCCAATGGCTGCGGATATACTTTTTCCTAATGAAGTTTTACCAACACCGGGCGGGCCATATAAGCATAAAATGGGACTTTTAAAATCTCCTTTAAGTTTTAATACCGCCAAATATTCCAGTATCCGGTCTTTTACTTTATCCAGCCCGAAGTGATCGTTGTCTAATACCTTTCTGGCTTTTTTAAGGTCAATATGATCCTTGCTATACTCATTCCACGGAAGTTCGAGCAATAGTTCACAATAATTAAATGTTATAGAAAAATCAGGTGCGGCCGGATTGGTTCGCATCAGTTTGTCTAATTCTTTATTAAACGCATTGGAGATTTTAACATCCCATTTTTTTTTAGCTCCCCTGGCTCTCAGGGCATCAATATCCTTATCGGGCGAATCGTGACCCAGTTCTTCCTGAATGGCCCGCATTTGCTGATGCAGGTAATATTCGCGCTGTTGTTTGTCAATATCTACTTTCGCCTTGCTTTGTATTTGATTTTTTAGCTCAAGATGCTGTAATTCATTGTTAAGATGGGTAAGCATTAGCGATGCTTTTTCCGTAAATAGAATCGTGCTTAATATAGTCTGCTTTTCATTTACCGGAATATTTAGGTTGGATGAAATAAAATTGATAAGAAAATTAGGACTGTCAATATTTTTTAAAGCAAAGTTGGCCTCGCTTGGTATATTGGGCGATAGCTCAATAATTTTTCCGGCCATATCGCGAATGGAAGAAAGCAAGGCTTTGCTCTCCTTGTTTTTCTTTGGTTTTTCATCCACTATCGGATGTGCCATACACATCAGGTAAGGGTTTGTTTTTGACGTTTCTTTAATTTCTATTTTTCTACGACCCTGAAGAATGGCAGTAGTATTGCCATCAGGCATTCTTAGCATTCTTATAATTATGGCTTCGGTACCAATGGTATAAAGATCATTGAAACCGGGGTCATCATTAGCGGCATCTTTTTGTGATACAACTCCAATTATTTTGTCTTTTTTATAGGCATCCTTTATCAGCTTTACCGATTTATCACGCCCTACGGTAATAGGAATAACTACCCCGGGAAAAAGAACCGTGTTTCTTAACGGTAATATTGGTAGTTCTCTGGGCTTATGGTTTTTTTCAGATTCGTCATCACCTTCGGGCGACATCAGGGCTATAAAATCGGCACCATCGTTATCAGGATCTGATTCACTAAACTTAAATATATCATCACTCATAGTCATCTTGTCAGTTTTATCATCGAATAAAGGATTGGCTGTAAACAGGGCAATTGATATGCCATTGTATATACTGAGGTCAGATAACGGTTATTAATTAACATTAAAAATTGTGCACGAAGTAACAAATAATAATATATCAATACCAAATAAATATATGCACCTGCCAATCTAAGCTATACTTAGCAACGATTGATATTTGTAAAATACCATTGGCGGGATGGTTTAATATATTTTTCGATTATTTCAATTAAACTCAAATCGTATCGAATACAAAAACCCGGCAATAAAAAGATTGTACCCAAGTTTAAATTTGTAATCCTTGCTTATAAAAGAAATTGGTTATTAATTTGCACTACCTATAAAAAAAATTATCATGAAAATTAAACAACTCTTTATCTTTTCTTTGGTGGCTGTTTCGTCGGCCTTTTTACTAAATTCGTGTAACGGTGATAAAACTAATCCTGCACCCGGCATTGATTGGATTGCCGAAGGTGGTTCAATAACTACTGATGTAACCATGGACGGCGACAAGGCGTTTACTCTTGTATTTAATGTTACTGATGATTCAAAAGTAAAATCGGTTGAAATTTATTCTGTTTTCAATGGCAGAAAATCACCTCAATTTGATACCACAATTAGTGCGGCCAGCATGAAAATAAAAAAATCATTCAGATCGCTGGCCTTAAAAGCCACTGAGGTTTGGACAATAGTTGCTACTGATGACAAAGGAGTATCATCAAACAAATCAATAACTATTACAACTATAACCGATAAAGCTGGTGATCCCTTAATATCCTACGAATTGGATAACTCAACTCCAAAACAAACTTTTAAAGTTTGGAATTTTCAAGGTCCAAATGCAGGTGCCTTTGATTTATTGGATGGAACACCAAGAGTTAGCGGCGATGCGGCTGCTGAAAAAGATTTACATGATTCAACCACCATAGCCGAAATAAGCCAATGGCCGGGAAGATGGTCTTCAAAAAACGGAACTACCTTTAAAAAAGTTACCAGCTATGTTTATGCCGATATTGTGAATACCGGTATGTTGGATGCTGCCTGGGATGCCTCGGGTAAGGATTTTAGATGGATGGTGGTACAAGTAGGCGATTTGTATATTGCCAATATACTTCCTAAAGCCACTTCACCGGTAAGGGCGGGTGGCAGAGTTTTGTTACAGGTAACCTTAGTGAAAAAAACTACGGGTGACAACAGCGACTACATTCAATTTAAATTTAAGAAAAAATAATTTAAAAAATATTTTATAAAATGAGCCTCGCTTCGGCGGGGCTTTTTTATTTTTGAAGAATGAAATTTTGGAAGTTTGTTTTAACAAATTTCTAAAATTAATCAAGATAATTATTCAATCTTTCAACAAAAAATAAAAAGAAATCAGGGATGAACAAAATAGCTGTATTTACTTCAGGAGGCGACTCACCCGGAATGAATGCCTGCATAAGGGCAGTTGTAAGAACCGCTATTTATAATAAGGTGGAAGTTTGCGGTATAATGCGCGGCTATGAAGGAATGATAAATGATGAAATTATTAATTTAGAAACTGCCTCGGTTGCTAATATTATACAACGCGGTGGTACTATTCTTAAATCATCGCGAAGCGAAGAATTCAGAACAAAGGACGGCAGGAAAAAAGCGTTTGAAAATTTGAAAAGACAAGGAATAGAAGGGATTGTTTGTATTGGGGGAAATGGTACCTATACCGGCGCGGGTATTTTTTATGAAGAATATGGGATACCAAGTATTGGGGTTCCGGGAACTATTGACAATGATTTGTTTGGAACTGACTATACCATTGGATACGACACCGCCATAAATACTGCTATGGAAGCTATTGATAAAATTAGGGACACGGCCGATTCGCATAACAGGGTTTTTTTGGTAGAGGTAATGGGAAGGGATTCAGGATTTATTGCATTGGCCGTTGGTGTAGCCGGCGGAGCTGAGGCTATTTTAATTCCGGAAGACCAAAAGGATGAAATAAAATTATATGATATTTTTACAAAACGGAAGGAGCGGAAAAAATCATTTTCAATAATAGTGGTGGCCGAAGGCGAACATGGAGGAGCTATAAATATAAGCACAAAACTTAAGCAAAAATTTCCTGAACTGGATATCAGAACTACTATTTTAGGACATATTCAGCGGGGTGGAAACCCATCGGCGCGTGACAGGATTTTATCAACACGACTTGGTGTATCGGCAGTAGAGCGTTTGTTGGAAGGTGGTAAAAACGAATGTGTAGGAATGATTAATAACAAAATTCATTTCACATCGTTTAAGGATGCTGTTGAAAAACGCAAACCTTTGCCCGAATATATTTATGGAATTATTGATAAGCTTTCGGTTTAGTTTTTTTTAAAAACAAATTCCAAAATTCAAAGAACTAAATTTTAAGTTTCAAGTTTGGGATTTGGAATTTGGGATTTGGCTTTTGGCTTTTGGCTTTTGGAATTTGGATGTGAAATTTTTGTCAAAATAGATAAGACAGAAATAGACCCAAAACGAATTATTTACCATCCTCAAATTCCAGAACTCAACTATAGAATTTATCCATAACTTGCGGAAGTTATTTTGAAAACTTAACTTAACTAAACCTCAACACTTGATTTATAGTCAAATTAAGTTCATTTTCCGGAGGTATTCCAATCCGGTATAAAATTAATCTTATTTTCGCAGCCGAATTTTTACTTCTAAAAAAATAAGGAGGACCAAATTATGATGGAGCTAAGCACAATATCATTCATGCAATTCACTGCGTAAACGCGGTTCCATTTATTATTATCCTTTTTTAATTTCAAATCAGTTTTAATAATAGTTAGTTCCGCCTTTAAACCCGGATACTGATTTTTTTTCTTTTCGGCCGCCTGTCTTGCATCCAGGCACTATACACGCCTGTTAATTTTTAAATTTTAATACTTCCAAAATTAAAAAAAATGGACACAAATACATGGGAACATTATGTCCCATGCAGCCGACTTAAAACGAAACGAAGAAAAAAGCGGCTGCAAAAAACAGATGCAGATAAAAATTTAATCTGCTTATTTAAAAAGTTGGAAACCTTAGCCGGGGAAATAAGAAATCTTGGTTATGAAGAATTAATCCCTCCCGTGCAGCGGGGCTGGAAACGATTTTTTATTTTAAAACCAGAACTTGAAAGAAGTCCTGATGCTGATTTCCTAAAAGAATTGCTTTCGAATATTAACACTACGCAGTACAGTCATCGCCGCGATTTTAAAACTAAAACAAAGCGAAAAGGGAAAAAGGTTTATGTTGAAAGAATTCAGAATTTGGAGGAATTACAAGACTATTTATTTCAAAAGAAAATAGTTAATGACAAGGAAAAACTTTACTTCAAGGAGGAATGGGATTTTAGATATTGTAAAAGAAACCCTTTTAAAAAATATGTTTTTACCCACCCCTGGAAATTTGTTTTAAAAACAGAACCCAACATGATTACCAAAACAAAAATTACAGACCCTATGCTGCTGCAAAAGCTGGCAGAAATTGAAGATTATTTTAATCAACGAAACCTATATACACGATTAAATACATTAACAGGCGGCCATCATAGATACAGATGGGGCAAGGATGAAAAAGAAAAATACAAATCGCTTCGGAAAATACACATCGAAGCAATGAATGAAAACAAAACATTTACAAAAACAGAAAAATGAACACAAAAAAACTACAAGGTAAAGACCTTCGAAAAATAGGATACTTAAATAATGCATCATGCAGCATGGCCATTAATACGGCTTCCAAATTTTTTAAACACAGCACCTATGAGTACGTTCTTACACTTTTTATTAAAGTAAAAGAACATCCTCACGACTTTTTACAAGACGAAATTCTTGGAAAACTTGCCGGAACATTTATTGAAAAAACGGAAGAAAAACCTTTCACCGTTTATGATTTAAAAGAAAACCGGGAACCTTTAAAAATTTACGGATACAATCACATTGAAGCCGATACCATTCTGCAAATGGACATAGCCATGCAATTGCCCGTAAGCCGGCAGGGCGCTTTAATGCCCGATGCCCACAGCGGATATGGCCTGCCGATAGGGGGAGTATTAGCAACTGAAAATGCCGTAATTCCTTATGGAGTTGGGATGGACATTGGGTGCCGAATGGCATTGTCCATATTTGATTTGCCTGAAAAATTTATTACCCATAAAGCATTTGAGCTTAAAACGGCTTTGAAAGAAAAAACACATTTTGGTATGGAAGGAATGTTGGATTTCAAACAGGATCATGAAGTTTTGGAACGAAATGAGTTTAAACAAACTGATTTATTGAAAAAATTACATGGCAAAGCCTTACGGCAATTGGGAACTTCGGGAAGCGGAAACCACTTTGTGGAATGGGGGATTATTGAGCTTTTTGCAAATAATACCTTGGGTATGGATGCCGGAAACTATCTTTCTCTCTTGTCTCATTCCGGTTCACGCGGGTTGGGCGCAAATATTGCGCAGCATTATACCAATATTGCTATGGACGTTTGCAAATTACCCCGTCATGCGCAAAATTTGGCCTGGCTCGATTTAAACAGTTCAGAAGGACAGGAATATTGGCTGGCTATGAATTTGGCGGGGGATTATGCCAAAGCCTGTCATCAGAGAATTCATATCAATGTTTGTAAAAGTTTAGGGCTTAAACCGGTTGCTACAATTGAAAACCACCACAATTTTGCCTGGAAAGAAATTATTAATGGAAAGGAAATGATTGTTCATCGCAAGGGTGCAACACCAGCTAACAAAGGCGAGTTGGGAATAATTCCGGGAAGTATGACCACTCCGGGATATTTGGTAAGCGGAAAAGGTAATCCGGATTCTTTATTCTCTGCATCGCATGGGGCCGGCAGATGTATGTCGCGAAGCGGTGCTAAAAATAGTATTACGGTATCGTCATTTAAAAAAATGGTAAAAAATGCCGGCGTTACTTTAATAGGCGGAAGCCCCGAAGAATCGCCTATGGCCTACAAAAATATTGATGATGTGATGAAGTCTCAGGAGGCATTGGTTGAAATTCACGGGAAGTTTATTCCTAAAATTGTACGAATGAATAAGGAGTAAAATATGAAAAAGAGAATTTTACAAATTACCTCAGGCAAAGGCCCCGAAGAATGTGAACGGGTGGTTTACCTGGTATTAGAAAAAATTAAAAAACACGCCGCTAAAAACAATTTAACTTTAAAAATTATGGAGCTGATAAAAGGTAAATATGAAAACACATTTTTATCAGCAACTATAAGACTTAGCGGAGAATTTTTGCCTGAATTTTGTGCCGAATGGCAGGGAACAGTTCAATGGATTGGCCAAAGTCCGTTTCGGAAATTTCATAAACGAAAAAACTGGTTTGTTGGAATAACTGTATTTGATATGTTCGATAAAATAAAATGGAACGAGAAAGATTTTACTTTTCAAACTTTGCGTGCATCAGGCCCTGGCGGTCAAAATGTAAACAAAGTGGAAACGGCTGTCAGGGCTATTCATATTCCTTCGGGCATTAGTGCCACCTCATCGGATGAACGGTCGCAAGCACAAAATAAAAAGGCAGCTATTGAACGATTGAAAAACAAACTTATGGCCAATGAATTGTTTGAAGAAAATAAACAACAACAGGAAAAATGGCAGGAACATAATGAATTGGAAAGAGGGAATGCGGTTAAGGTTTTTAGGGATTTCTATTAGGCATTTGTTTAAGGACAACCTCATCCCCCTACCCCCTTCTAAGGGGGACAGCTGACGCACGAGTATTTAAAAAGATTGGTTGAACATTTTATTTAACAAATCGTAGATTCATCAATTCCATAATCTAAAAATAAATTATTTTACAAACGAATCCGAATCTATCAATACATTCCCTGAATTATCGTGTTTGGCATAATTAAATCCTTTTTGAACACAATAGGCTCCTGTTTCTCCATTTTTATTGAGGGCAATAAACCCAACCTGAATATCCGATAAATTCTTTTTTCTCACTTTCATTAAATTTACAACCCTTGCTACTGCTTCTTCACATGCTTTTTGAGGTGATTTTCCTTGTCGCATTAATTCCACTACTAAATGACAGCCCGAAATTCGAATCACTTCTTCGCCATGACCCGTGGCTGTAGCGGCTCCAACTTCATTGTCCACATACAATCCGGCTCCGATTATGGGCGAATCACCAACCCGGCCATGCATTTTAAATGATAATCCACTCGTGGTGCAGGCTCCCGATAAATTTCCATGAGCATCCAAAGCAATCATCCCAATGGTGTCGTGGTTTTCGATATTTACTTTGGGGTGATATTCATTTTTTTTGAGCCATTCTTTCCATTCTTTTTCGGATGCTTCAACCAATAAATTTTCTTTTTTGAAACCCTGATCTAAGGCAAATTGCAAGGCTCCTTCACCAACCAACATTACATGCGGGGTTTTTTCCATTACCGCGCGGGCTACTGAAATAGGGTGCATGATATGTTCCAAAAAAGCCACCGAACCGATATTTGAAAATTCATCCATTATGCATGCATCCAGAGTTACATGTCCGTCCCGGTCGGGTCGTCCGCCATAGCCAACGCTTCGTTCGTTGGGGTCGCCTTCCGGAATTTTTACACCGGCTTCTACCGCATCCAAAGCCCGGCCATTATTTTTTAAAATTTCCCAAGCGGCTTCATTGGCCGGTATTCCAAACTTCCATGTAGAGATTACAATCGGCTTTTTAACTAAGCCCGGCTTTTTCTTCTTTTCATTTTTTTCTTCAAATGAACTTAAAAACAATGCAGCCGAAGCCAAAGCGGTGGTTTTGATAAACGTTTTTCTGTTGGTCATAATAGTGCTCAATTATAATATTTAAAAACCGGGTAACGAACCTGCAAGTTATTTAATAAACTATTAATTATAAACTCATCTAAAAAATTCCAATGGGCAAGGCCATCATCCGATTGGGGTTCTAATAAATAAAAAATTAAATTACTCAAAGGCTGGGCCATATCAATGATATAATCGCCTTTTAAATATTTTCTTGATTCTGTTTTAAAACTTCCATATAAAGTGGCTGTATTGTGTTTCTGGAAATTATTTTTGCTGTTAACCAAACTATCAATCATAAAACTTTCGCCTTGAAACGTTTGACTTTTTTGCAACTGTTCTACCTTAATTCCATGCCGTTTTAAATTTTCAATAAGTTGGGGAAACCCTTCAGGAATAATATATCCGCGAGGCAAGGTACTTTCAAAGGTTGCCTCAAATTTAGCGTAATAATCAATGCTATTGTATTTAACAATTTTACCGGTTCGGTAATATTTCTTTGCGCCATTGCTATCCGGAACAGCCAGATAATCATAGGTCATAAAATTATTCAATTTATTTAACGAAACCATTTTAAACTGAACCCCTTTTTTAATTTTCCCTGCATTATTTATGACATTTTGAATGGCAGCTTCATCCGCTTTTTTATTTATATCCATAATTTCCTTTGAATTTTTATTGGCAAATTCAAGAATCTCTGAAATAAAAACATAGCTGCTGTTTATCCGTTCATAAAAGCGGTTATGGGCAAAAGTTTCACTCAATATGGCCATACGATTGCGAAACCCAAACTGATTTACCAAATACCGTGGGTGATGATTGTAACTATAAAAATTTTTGGGAGGCCAACCTTCGGCTAAATCATAATCACCGTAAACGCCAAATTGGAGATTGTATTTTTCATGGACTACTCTGGTTATACTAGGCAGCATTTTGTAATACGAATATTCGAAAGGGGCATATTCGCCGGCAGAGTGGTAGCTTGGGGCCCACGTTAAAGGATAGGCATGCCAGGTGCCGTTGGTGGTGTGCAAATCCACAAATAGCTGAGGATCCCAGGGGACTATGACATTTTGAAAAAGTCCACGGGTTTCTATGGCATCCATTTTTACCCCATCACGGTTAAGGTCATACCCCTCGCTGCTTTCCCGTTCTCCGGTTTCCAATGGGCTGTCTTCCTGCGATAGTCGCAGTCCTTTGGCCATTTTATCGTTGGCATCGGTATTATAAATAGGAACAAATAAAATTATCAAATTATCAAGCAGATGTTTTTTATCCCCCAATAAAATATCGCGCATCAGCATCATCACCGCTTCTTTTCCCTCCACCTCACCGGCATGAATATTTCCTTGAATATAGATAACGGCTTTGCCTGAAGCTTTCGCTTCTGCGGGAGTATTTATAATTGGATTTGCCAAAACCGCCACCGGAATTTCTTTCCCTTCAAGGCTTTTGCCCATGCTAAAAATAAAAACATTGTTACTCTGTTTTTTTATTTCATCCAAAAAATTAATAACATCTTTATAGGTGGAGGTTTTTTGAAATTGGGTTTTTTCGGGGGTAAGTATGAGGCTATCTGACCAGGTTGATTGGGAATAGATACCCGTATGAAACAGAGTAAAAAGCAGGATAAAGGAGAATAATTTTTTTAGCAACTCTTAATTTTTTAATGTCACAATAATAATCAATACTTGGGGAGATGCGTAATTTTTGAAATTGGAGGAAATTAACTTTGAATGATTTTAATATTCGTTGTAAAAAAGGCACTACACGAATTATAGTGGGGATTTATTAAAACCTTAACATAAAAGTTATAGTCCAAATAATGACTTACAAAATCGAACAAATTTTTTAAAGTTTGACCTAAGACGATGGACAGAAATTATCAAACAACTGAAATTGCCAACTCACAGCTTTGAAATCAAAGACAAAGCGTATTGGTTTCAATAAGTTTAAAAATAGATTTAGAATTATTTTGCGATAAGCAGCGAAATGTGCTACCTTTCGCACAAATTTACTCAATATGATTTCATCACTAAACTATAACCGGATAGAAACCTGGATAACCCACTGTCTTTCAAAAGGAAAAATGTCTTTCAGTTTGAATGAAGTGAAAATGGAATTTGTAAATGATTCAGCAATAACCATAAAGTTTGGGCTAAACAGATTGGTTCAAAAGCAAAAAGTTGTTTCTATTTTCAAGGGCTACTATGTTATTATTCCACCGCAATATTCTTCAAAAGGAATTTTACCGACAGCAATGTTTATTGACGGGCTGATGAAATTTCTTGAACGGAAATATTATGTTGCACTATTGAATGCGGCAGCACTGCATGGTGCATCACATCAACAGCCACAAGAATATTTTGTAGTAACGGAATATCCTGTATTGCGACCAACTAATAAAAAAGGACTTAAAATAAATTACATCAGCACAAGACAACTTCCACCTGAAACGCTGACTGAGAAAAAGAAGACCGAAACAGGATATATCAACATCTCAAATACGTTGCTCACAGCAATCGACTTGATTAGTTATGAAAGGAAAATAGGAGGACTTAACAGGGCATCAACTGTTATTAACGAGTTGCTTGAAACAGTAAAACGAAATGATGTAACCGAAGAATTGATAAACTATGCAAGTGTTTCATCATTGCAAAGGTTAGGTTTCATACTTGAAGAAATTTTAAACAAGAATGAAATTGCTGACAGAATATTTTCACTCTGCAAAAAAGCAGGAATAAAATTTTACTTAATTCCATTGAAAGCATCAGGCAAGAAAAACAAGGAAGTTATCAGTGAAAAATGGAAGTTGATGATTAATGCAGAAATTGAAACCGATTTTTAATGGTTCATTGAGACAATTAAAAAAAAATATAACCGAAATAAATTGACTAATGATACCACAAGCATACATAACAGAATGGGGCAATAATGTTCCTTGGCAATCAAACGAGCAAGTAGAACAAGACCTTGTGATTTGCAGAGCAGTGGTTGAAATATTCAAAGACGATTTTCTTGCTGATAGTTTAGCGTTCAGAGGTGGAACCGCTTTGCACAAATTGTATCTGAAACCACAACCGAGATATTCAGAGGATATTGATTTGGTGCAAATCCGTGCAGAACCAATAAAAGAAACAATTCAGCATTTGCAGAAAGCACTTTCCTTTCTTGGCAAAGCAAAAGTTACTCCCCGAAAAGACAACAATACTGTTTATTACCGTTTTGAATCAGAGTTTCCGCCGGTTCAAAAAATGAAACTCAAAATAGAAACAAATTGCAGAGAACACTTTTCCATTTTGGGCTGGGAGAAGAAATCTTTTAATCTTAAATCTGAATGGTGTAAGGGTGAATGCCAGCTTACTACTTACAAACTTGAAGAACTCTTGGGAACAAAACTTCGTGCTTTATATCAAAGAAGAAAAGGGAGAGATTTATTTGACCTATGGAAAGCATTGACAAGTTCTAACGCAAATCCTGATTTAATCATAAAGTGCTACAAAGAATACATGAAATTTTCTTTGGAAAAACCGATTCCAACCCGTAAAGAATTCCTGATGAATATTGAAAAGAAAAAAACGGACGAAGATTTTTTGGGCGACACGGTTGCCTTGCTAAGACCGGAGGAAAAGTATAATCATGACGAAGGCTTCAAAATTGTGACTGAAACTTTGATTGAAAGAATGTAAGTCACCACACAAAAATACACTCTTGCAATTTGCACAAAGCAAAAGCACTGACCAAAAAATCTTCGTCCGTTTTTTTCTCCATCCAAAAAAAGATTTCAATTTTTTTTTCCTACCCTAAAAAAAAAACACCCGAACGCACCGTATCAAGTCTTACAGACAAGGGGTTGAATATAAATTCAATCGAAAAAAGAGTATGCAAACCTGACACTTCACAACTTCTGACAAATAGGAGAACATCCGGTAATATGGGGTTCAAAGAAATGACGGGTGAAGAGATTAATCAACCTTTTGTGCTTTCTACCGCTTTTATGCTGAGGTGACGTGCCTCAAAAATAAAAACCTTATCACTTTGTTTTTTTATTTCATCC
>CAYHCM010000101.1:0-13181 GCA_964355045.1 uncultured Chitinophaga sp.
CCAAACAGGTAATGGTTGGAGCCAGTTCAAGAATTGTAGAATCACTCACAATTATGCCGATTGTGGTTTTGGGAATTAAGGGTGTAATGAGCTGGTATGCTGTTTGAACAGTAGTTACAGCTCCCTGAAATACCGAAATTAATACGACAATTGGCAGCGACCCAATACCGATTGTTACCATTTCAGCAAATAACCTCTCTATATATACACTCAGTTTTTCGGGGCGAGAAAACATACTCCGTATAAACAAAAGGTAGCGCCCGAAATAATAAAAAATAGTCATAAAAATTTAAGGTGCAATATTAATTAAATTATAGCAGACAGTTTTATTTTTGGAAAATGTTGGGAGATTTGACAACTTTTAAAAATTGTCAAATCTGCTGCTTATTTTTGAAGCATTATGCCAAGTGTAATAATTACGGGTGGAACCAGAGGAATTGGAAAAAGCCTTGTTCTCAAGTTTGCAAAGCATGGGTTTGATATTGCTACCTGTGCCCGAAATAACGAGGAATTAGATTTTTTTAAAAAAATACTTTTGAATAAATTTCCACAAAATAAATATTTTATTAAAAAGTGCGATGTTTCTATAAAACAAGAGGTGATGGATTTTGGTGACAAGGCGATGAAAGAATTGGGAATTCCGGATGTGTTAATAAATAATGCCGGTATTTTTTTACCCGGAAAATTAAGTGATGAGGAAGACGGTATTTTCGAAAGTCAGATTAATACCAACGTGGCGGCAGCCTATCATTTAACCCGAAAAATATTACCGGGAATGATTTCAAAAAAGAGCGGATATATTTTTAATTTTTGCAGCACAGCCAGTATTAAAGCCTATCCCAACGGAGGTTCTTACTGTATCAGCAAGTTTGCAATACTTGGTTTTTCAAAAGTTTTGAGAGAAGAGTGCAAAGAACATAATATACGTGTAAGTTCAATTTTGCCCGGAGCAACCAATACTTCCAGTTGGGAAGGAACAAACCTGCCGCCTGATCGGTTCATGCAGCCTGATGATATTGCTGAACTTATATTTAATTTTTACCAAACTCCAATAACTATGAATGTGGAAGAAATCCTTATCAGACCTTTTCTGGGTGATATTGAATAATTTAATATTACGTTTGTTTTACTAACGGATTACTTTCAATATACAAACAGAAAGTTTGGATTATATGTAAATTAAAAAATAATCTTTAATATTGTGGCGTAAATAAAAACAATGATGACAAAAAATACTTTTTTAGCTTTAGTAATTACAGCTTCAGCCTTTACAGTTAAGGCTCAAATTTCTAACACCGCCCCTGATTACCCAAGAGTAGGCAGCCCGGTAGAAAATTCAGATTTGGATAATAATTCAACTTCTCACAAATTAGCCAAAAAGGGCACTGCCGGAAGTGGATGGTACAATTATTATCAAAACATAGGCGACCCTAACATTGGTGGTGAGACTTTCGTTTATTTTGGTGATGTTACTTTATGGCCCGATTCGTTACCCGTAATGCTCTATCAGGATGGACCAATCCATACCGGAATACATGGTATAGGTCAGGTTTTAGATCCTACAAGTGAATGGTTTCAAACCCCTGAAGCTCCTACACTTTCTATTTATAATAAATATTCAATTGACTCGATTGCTTTTATCTACAAATACCGACACGTTGTGCCTGGTTCAGTAGATACTTTGGTTATTGATTTTTTCAATAATGATAAATTAGTTCCCTTAACATTTGGGGGTGGCGAAAAAACTCTTTCTCCAAAATATATTCCAACCAAAAACAGAAGTAATGACATTACAAGTACCGTGAAAATATTATTAAATGAAGATCAAAATACTACAACCTTTTTCTACCCAAAAAGTTCTTCATTTTCTAAAGTTATGAATGTGGCTCTGCCAGCCGTTATGAATGTTAAGGAAGGTGGAAGAATGGGTTTTGCTATGACCTTTAGGCCAGGTTTGACTTGGGATATGGGCGATACATTGGTTAATGGCAGAGACTCCATCAATCTTCCAAAAAAACAATTAAATTCATTCCAACCTCGTTTTTTACAAGCCGAAACCGGCGTTCCTGATGATACCTATAATTATGCCTTGGTAGCATATAGAACCCAACGATACTCTACGCGAACCAATGAATGGTACTATCCGAGCAACGCTCCGGGCGCTAAAAAACGGCATTTGGATGCCTACTTTAAACTTACATATTTTAATCTTTCAGCTAAGGACATCAATAATCAGGGATATGGTTTAGGTTCAGTTTATCCTAACCCTGTTAAAGTTGGGAATGATGTTAAAATAGAATTTGCGCTGGGCAGAGCCGAAACAGTAAATCTTCAATTGTTTAATTTACTTGGAAGTAAAGTAGCTGATATAGCTTCCGCAAAATTTGGAGCAGGTGAAAACAGTGTTATCTATAATACTTCCGATTTAGCTCCTGGCGTTTATGTTTATACACTTACAGCAGGAGGATTCAAATCATCTAAGAAAATTACCGTTATCAATTAATAAAAAAATATTCATTTATAAAAAAAGTCCTTCAAATTTTTGGAGGACTTTTTTTATTTGGGTAAATCAATAATACACATGATGGCTTTGGCCTTATTGGTAATTATTTCTTCTCCCATATTATTAATTACAGTAACTTCACCTTCACAAAAATGAAGCCGCGAACCCGGTTTATCCACCCAGCCTTTTGCAATAAGTTTAGACCCAACTCCCGGATTGTAATAAAAAATATTCATATCAGCAGTTACCACTCCTTTGCCTTGTGGCAATAATGTAAATGCCGAAAATCCCATAACAATATCCAAACAGGTAGCCGTTAAGCCTCCATGTAAAAATCCGTGTTGCTGTAAATGTTTTTGTTCAATAATCAATTCTCCTTCAATATATCCGGCCTCAATTTTTGTAATTTCAAAACCAATCAGTTTCATAAAAAACTGTTTTTCCAAAGCTTTTACTAGGGTGGTTTCAAAATCAGGATTTGAAATGGTATAGTTTTTACTTTTTATTTCATAATAATTCATCTCTTTTTTTATTTATTGGTATTATCGAATCTTTGATTTGATAATTATTTTAAATCTATTTTTAGTCAGGGGTATTATCGAATCTTCGATTACATCAATCTTCGTCATATAATAGTTCGTTTAATGCCGACCGTAATTCGGCAGCAGCATGGGTTTCTTTATTTTTATCAGCAATTTTAATCCCCTTCTCAAATATTTCTTTTGCTGCTTCAGCATCACCTTCCTTTAAAATTAATTTTCCATAATGGTAATAGGTAGCTGAATAATCGGGGTTATTTATAATAAGTTTTTCAAAAATAGTTTTGGCTAAGTTGGTTTCGTCAATTCCTAAATATTCAATAGCCAGCGCATAATTGAGAAATTCATCTTCAGGGCTGTCATTTAAAAACGTTTTAATTTGTTCAATGCGTGAATTTTCCAAAATTTTATAAGTATGTATTTGTACTTTTGCAAACCTATTTAAATTTATGCGAATATTAGTATGTTTAAGTGTTGTTCCCGACACTACTTCAAAAATCACCTTTAAAGACAATAACAGCAAATTCAATTCAGATGGCGTAGTGTTTATCATTAATCCTTATGATGAACTGGCTTTAACAAAAGCACTCGAAATTGCTGAAAATAATAATGGAAGCGTTACTGTAATTAACGTTGGATTAATTGATACGGAACCGAGTATCAGAAAAGCACTTGCCATTGGAGCTGCTGATGCCATAAGAATAAATACTGAGCCTAAAGATGCGCTTTTTGTTGCTACACAAATAGCTAAAGTGGCTAAAGAAAACAGCTATGATATTATTTTAACAGGTCGTGAATCAATAGATTATAACGGTGGATTGGTTTGTGGATTATTGGGTGAATTATTAAATATTCCTTCAATCAATGTAGTAACCAAATTGGAATTGCAGAATGGGAAAGCCATTTTATCACGCGATATTGACGGAGGCCGCGAAGAAATAGAATCTTCTTTACCTTTCGTGGCAAGCGCTCAAAAAGATTTATGTGAGCCCCGTATTCCAAATATGCGTGGAATAATGGGTGCACGAACTAAACCTTTGGTAGTATTAGAACCTGTAGCCGAAAATGATTTTGCCGATTACGTATCTTTTGAATTACCCGAACCTAAAAAGGGCGTTAGAATGATAGACGCCGCCAATGCCGGAGAATTAATGGACTTATTACGAAACGAGAAAAAACTTATCTAAGAATAATATACAATGTCAATAATAGTATTTACCGAACACGAGAACGGAGCTTTTAAAAAATCAAGTTTTGAAGCTTTAACCTATGCACAGGATGTAGGCGTTAATAGAAATACGTCGGTAACGGCTGTAGTAATTGATGGTTCTAATCTTAATCTTTCGGAACTTGGAAATTACGGAGCAAACGCAGTAATATCGGTTAAAGGAACTAATCTTGATAAATTTTCGGCTGAAGCTTCCAGCCATTCAATTGCCGAAGTTGCCAAAACTGAAAATGCTGAAATAATAATTATTTCGAATACCTATACCGGAAAATCTGTTGCGCCGAGGGTGGCAGTTAAACTGGGTGCAGGTATTGTTACGGGAGTAGTTAGCTTGCCCGATAATGAACTAAGCGTAAAAAAAACTGCTTTTTCGAATAAGGCCATAGCGTATGTAAAATTAAAATCTATAAAAAAAGTTTTTTGCCTGATTCCGAATTCTTATGAGATAAAGAATTATGAACTCAATCCTACTATTAAAGAAGTTACGCTAGATGTTGACAATTCATTAATCCATACCAAATCACTACATATTAATAAAGCTTCCGGAAAAATTGCCTTGACCGAAGCCGAAATTGTAGTTTCAGGAGGAAGGGGAATGAAAGGGCCCGAGAACTGGGGAATGATAGAAGAATTGGCTGAAATTTTAGGAGCCGCCACTGCCTGCTCAAAACCTGTAGCCGATATGGATTGGCGACCGCATGCCGAACACGTTGGACAAACTGGTATTACTATTAAGCCAAATTTGTACATTGCTTTAGGTATCTCAGGTGCCATTCAGCATTTGGCTGGGGTTAGTTCCAGCAAGGTAATTTGTGTAATAAATAAAGATGCAGAGGCTCCTTTTTTTAAGGCGGCCGATTATGGAATAGTTGGCGATGTTTTTGAAGTTTTGCCAAAGCTAATTGAAAGGGCTAAACAGTTAAAAAATTAAATAATGGCAACAAAGGTTAAATTAGAAGTTGTAGGATTAACTTCGGGGCAAACCCAGAGTGGATCCTACACCTTAATTATGGGTGAAAAAGGCAGCAGAGTGAAATTACCAATCGTAATTGGAAATTATGAAGCTCAAACCATTGCCTTTGAAATGGAAGGCTTAAAACCTTCCAGACCTATGACCCATGATTTATTCAAAAGTTTTGCTGAAGCTTTTCGGATAAAGTTGGTTGAAGTTTATATCAACGATTTAATTGAAGGTATTTTTTATTCCCAACTAATTTTTGAAATGAATGGAAGCCCCATGAATATTGACGCCCGTACATCTGATGCCATTAGTTTGGCCCTGCGTTTTAAAAGTCCGATATATATTAATAAATCAATATTAGACAATGCCGGTATTGTATTGGAAGAAGAGGATACGGATTCGCCGGCCAGACCTAATGACGACATGCCGCCAATGGGAGCCACTCCTTTTAAAACCAATTTTAATAATTTAACCCTAAATGAACTGGAAGAATTATTGAAAGAAGCACTGGCCGAAGAAGACTATGACAGGGCTGCATTGATAAGGGATGAAATTACTATGAGGAATATGAGTTAAGGGGTAAACAACAAAAAACAAATAACAAATAACAAATTCCAAATTCCAAAAGAAACTATTCTCAAACCATACAATGGTTCAAACGGTTTGATTTTTAATTTTTAAAATATTGGAGCTTATTTGTTTTTTGTTTTTTAATATTTGAATCTTTACCCCCTATATTTGCATCAGAAAAAAAACCATGAACAAAAAATCTAATCTAATTATATTTTTAATAATCATTTTGGCTGTGTTTAGCCGTTTGTTTATCACTATTCCTAATTTTTCTGCCATTGGTTCTTTGGCTTTGTTTTGCGGAGCTTTAGCCAACAGAAATAAGTTTTCAATATTAATTCCATTTGCCGCATTGGTAGCAAGTGATTTAATGTTGGCAGGAACAGGCAGAATGTATTCCGATTATTTTAAGGACGGATATTTTATGTATGTGTACATCGCTTTTACTATAACATGGCTTATTGGCAAAACCTTAAAAAACCGTATTAAACTTTCAAATGTAGTACTAGCTTCAATTGTTGCTTCCGTATCTTTTTTTCTTATTACCAATTTTGGCTCGTGGTTGCAATTGCCATATACTAAAACTTTAGAGGGACTTGGCCAATCATATATTGCTGGCTTAATGTTTTATAAAAATGAACTGACTTCCAATTTCTTTTTAAATCAGGTAATAGGCGATTTATTTTTTAATGCCATATTTTTTGGAGGCTATTTTTTAATTTCCCGAAATCTGCCTTCTAAATTGCAACCGATTAAAATTAAGTCCTAAGCTATTTTTAATCGTCATCCTTGTCTTGAATTCCCCTTGCAATACGGGTAATAAAGTCTTCAAGATTTTCTCCTTTTTTAATAGGAATTGATTGTAAAGCGTTACTAAAACTATCAATTAATCGGGTATATCGGCCAAATATTTCTTTTAACAAATCTTCATCACCCGTTTCCCAATATTTGCCTTCATCCGTCATATTAAAATCAAGCAAATATTTTTCATTCAGGTATTTTAAAAGTTGAATAATGAATTTATGGGCTTCAATTCCGGCATACTGGGTTTTGGTAAAAAGCATATAAAGGTATTCTTTTTTATCAGGCTCATCGCTATTTCCCCAAAATTCTAAATTTGGAGGGCAACTCATTTTGCCGTTCGAAAGAAAGCTTAACCACACAGGTTCACATTCAGGAAGTGAAAAACAAATTCCATAAATTTGGTCGTTGTATTCGGTTTTACCAATGGCGTTTGGAGGAAATTCATTTTCAAAAACATGATATTTCCATTTATTTATTTCGGCAATATCTCTTACTTCATCAATCAATGCGGATAATGAAGCTGCCGGATTAAACCTGCCGTTGTAATGAATAGTTAAGCCCATGCTACAAATTTATTTATTTTTAACATTTAATAATTACTATTCCCATGCCTCGTCAATGGTTTCCTTAAATAATTCATCAAGCAAACGGGTTTCCGGCTGATTGGTTTTGGGAGTTGAATTAACATACTCATTATAAAAATTTATTTTTTCTTCCAAAAAATCATTGAGTATTTTATTCTGTAATTCTTCTTTCATTTCGTCTCCGGCTATTTTGCGGATTAATAAATTTTCAATTTCTTTTTTCACTCTTTCATCTTTTAATTGGCTTTCTAATAGAGTTTGAAATTCCATTGGAGCCATGGTGTTCTTTTCTTTAATCCAATCGCAGGCAAGCATGGGGCGTAAAACATAGAAATATTTTTTTGTCCTGACTTTTTCTTTCAAAAGGTAAGTTTGGTAATTGCGTTCGGCCATGTGCAAGTAATGATGAATGCACGATTTTGGATTAAAAAATTGATTGGATAATTCCCTGAGTTTACTGGCAGTTGAAAATTTTTCAAGATAAACAATAGGGCTACGCAACCACTCCAACATAGGTGGATTTGATTTTCGGAAAAGTCGCAAAGCCTTTTTCAATTCCCAGCCGGCAAGGTCAATATCGTTGGGCAATATTTCTTCCTGACTATCTTTTTTTTCATCAATTTTTAAATACCAATCCAGCCTGTGAATGTAGATATAGCGAATATCCCAATCGCTGTCAGTAGACTCAAAACCCCAGGCACGGCTGCCACTTTCCACGGCATATAAAACTTTAATGTCGTGTTTTTGTTCAAGGTTATGGAGTTCTTTTATTATTTGGTCGGTCATTTGGTTTTAGGTTGCTTTATAAAATTTATCCTCGGCCCATTTGTCCGGATTATTTATTATGTAATCCGAAATGCGTTGATAGGATTGTTCGTTACGAATGATATGTTCGTAATAATCTCGTTGCCACAATTTTCCCATAGTTTCATTTCTTAATTTAAAAATTTCCAGACATGAATTTGATACTAATGATTTATAAGCTCCAATTATGTCGGAAATTGTTGGAGTTTTTGAATTTGACGAATTCCTTGTTGTTGTCGTCGTCGGGGCGGGGTTTACCCCCGCCCATTTTTCAATTTCAGTATTTTTTTCAATGGCGAAATTTTGGGCGGGGGTAAACCCCGCCCCGACATCAACAGTTGCTAAGGCTAAGGTAGCTGTGACATCATTCAATCCGATAATACCATGCATATGATTCGGCATTATTTGAAACACATCTAATTCGAAATTTGTAAACCGGTCTGCTAATTTCAACCATTCATCATATGCTATTTGTCCGAACTCATTCATTTCCATCACGGCTATGTTTGATTTCAATACAATTTCACCAAACCGACATTGCATATTTTGACAACAAATAGTAATAAAATATAACCCAGCCTTTGAATAATCATATCCTTTTAGCCGAATTGATCTGCGATGATGAATTTGAGGATTATATTTTGGTTTGCCAGCCATTATTCATTTATTCTGAGTTATACCTCAAAAATAAGAATAATAAATCATCTGAAAAAAATGATATATAAATTTCTAAAACTTCTGAACAATCATGCCACCCCGTAATTTAGGTTCTATATAAGTTGACTTGGGCGGCATTGTTTTGTTTGCATCAGCTACTTTTTTTACTTCGTTAAACGATATTGGATAATTTGAAATTACCATATCAATATTACCTTTTGAAAGAAGTTTTTTTATGGAATTAAAATCTTCCATGGATGAAATATACGACAAACGCTGATCAGTGCGGGGATGATGAATATCCATAATGGGTATAAAAAATTTTTTTTCTAAAATGGAAACATCTAAGTGAGCTTCAGGATTATTGGTTTTAGGTTCTTTTTTTAAGGTTAATTTTAATGACAAATCACGGGTTAATAATCCAAACTGTGAATGGCGTTCAGGTTTAAAAAGTTCTCCCACTTTAAAATTTTCAACTTCAAAATAGATTTGTATTTTTTCTTTTAAATTTTTTAATTCTTCTGGTATAATTCCATGAAGTAACCGATGAAATGATTCAATATGAAATTGGTTTTCATCCAACAAAAAAACCATAAAATAGCGATTGATTGGTTCCGGATTTCGTTTATAATTTCGGATTGTAGATGCACAGCGGTGATGCCCGTCGGCTATATAAAAAGCAGGAATTTCATTGAATTTTTCAGCAATCATTTCTAATTCTTCTGATTTATTTACCAACCAAATAATATGTTCTTTGTCATCAATTGTTTTAAAATCATATTCAGGATTTTTTAAAGTTGCTTCCGCAATAAGTTCATCAATGGCTGATGAATGTTGATGTCCCATTAATACGGGCTCGCCCAGAACTTCGGTAAAATGCAATTGTTTATACAAATATTCCTCGCGAACTACTTTGGTTTGTTCATGTTTTTTTATGCTATTATTTTCCAAATCCAAAACATCTACCAGTCCAATAATTCCGGTATAGGTACGGCCTGATGCATGGTCAATTTGCCTGTAAACATAATAGGAAGGAATTTTATCCTGAAACAAATCGCCTGATTCTATTTTTTGATTGATAAATCCTGAACCAATGCTGAAAAAATGTTCGATTGGTTTTTTAACAGAGCTTAATAAATTTTGTTTGGTAACATAATAATAACTCTCGGTATTTAATTTCATATCTGCCAATACCTCCTCCTGATTTTTAAAATCAGAGGTCTTGGCTGAAAATTTCGCTACGTTATCTTTGGTTGGTCGTAATGCTCTGAAAGGTAAAAATACAGGCATTTAATTTTTGAAATGGTTAATAATTATAGTAGCTATTTCTTTGCCAATACGTTCCTGAGCCTCCTTGGTAGATGCCCCCACGTGGGCACTTACCGATACATTGGGCAAGCCAATAAAATCTGTAAAAGTTGGAGGTTCCTGTGCAAATACATCTACACCGGCAAATGCCAAAGTGCCGTTTTTTAAAGCTTCGGTCATGGCTTTTTCAGCCACTACTCCTCCCCTTGCGCAATTCACCAATCCGGCTCCTTTTTTCATCAGGTCAAATTCGGGGCCTCCAATAACAGCCTCAGTTCCGCCGGGTACATGCATGGTTATAAAATCCGAATTTTGTAAAACAAAATCTTTTGGTGACATCGTTATTTTAATTCGTATCGGATTTAATTTTAAAGCATCGTGAAACGATATTTCAATTTCCTTAGCCTTAAAAAATGGATCGAAGGCCAGTACATTCATCCCGCTGCCTATGGCTATTTTGGCTACCTCCTGCCCTATTCTTCCAAAACCAAAAATTCCCAAAGTTTTACCTTTCAACTCAATGCCTTTGGATGCTGAATTTTTAAGCTCTTTAAAATTTCCTGAAGGGTTAAGAGGTAAATCTTTATTAGATAAATTTAAAAACCGGCATCCTGAATATAAATGAGCAAAGACCAATTCAGCCACTGAAACTGATGATGCCGCCGGGGTATTAACCACCGGAATACCTTTGGATTTTGCATAAGCACTATCAATATTATCAATACCCACCCCACCGCGGCCTATAAGTTTTAAATTAATACCAGCATCTATTACTTCTTTTGTAACTTTAGTAGCGCTTCTTACTAATAAAATATCATATTCAGCTATTTTATCAGCCAATTCGTTTTGGGGAATAAAATTAGTTTCTACCTTAAAACCTGCCGCTTCCAGGAGTTGTAACCCTGCTTTATTTATTCCATCATTCGCTAAAATTTTTGTCATCTGAATTTAGGGTTTAAAATTTTTCATAACATCTACCAAAACCTGAACACTTTCAATAGGCAAGGCATTATACATGGAAGCCCTGAAACCACCGACTGAGCGGTGACCTTTGATTCCATTAATATGAGCTTCTTTACACAATTTAAGGAAATTTTCGGTATGGGTTTCGTTGTTCATTACAAATGTTACATTCATCCAACTTCGGTCTTCTTTAACAGTGGTTCCTCTAAAAAAATCATTTCTGTCAATTTCAGCATAAAGCAATTCCTGCTTCGCTCTATTGCGTTCTTCCATTTTTTCCAATCCCATTTCTTTCACCCATTTCAGAACCTGTAAGGAGCAATACACTGCAAATACAGGCGGTGTATTATACATACTTTCCTTACTAAAATGATTTCGGTAATCGAGCATGCTTGGAATTTTCTTTGTAATTTTTTCTAATAATTCTTTTTTTAAAATTACCAATGTGGCTCCAGCCGGCCCCATGTTTTTTTGAGCTCCTGCATAAATCAAATCAAATTTTTTGGCATCTATCCGTTTGCTGAAAATATCCGAACTCATATCACAAAACAAAGGCACCGGGCTATCAGGAACAGATAGCATTTGAGTGCCGTAAATAGTGTTATTACTGGTGTAATGGAAATAATCGGCATCCGTTGGTATTGTAAAATTTTTGGGAATGAACGTGTAATTTTTCTCTTCGCTGCTTGCTACCACATCCACTTCACCAAAATATTTTGCTTCCTTAACAGCATTGGCAGCCCAAACCCCGGTTTTAAGATAGGCCGCTTTAGTATTTAAAAAATTATAAGGTACCATGCAAAACTGCAAACTGGCACCTCCCTGTAAATAAACGCAATCATAATCATCGCCCAAACCTAATATTTCCAATGGCAATTTTCGGGCTTCGGTCATTACACTTACAAACTCCTTATCGCGGTGCGAAACCTCAATAAGAGAAAGATTAGTTCCCATAAAATTTTGAAGGGCAGATATGGAATTGTCAATGGCCTGACTGGGCAAAATACCCGGCCCGGCTGAGAAATTATGCACTTTTGGAATTGGAATTAACATAGGCCGCAAAGCTACATTTTTTTTAAGGTTTGCTATTACCTATAGATTAGGGATTCTGTTTAAATATTCTGCAATTTTTCTTTAAGAAAACAGCTTCGAAAAATTGATTCATTTAAATTGTACGTTTCTGTACCTTAATTTAAACAATGCATATTTTATTAAGTTATTTAAGGCTCTGTTAATTAGGTTTGCAAGCCTTTTAATTATTGGCTTGCCATTTGCCTTATAATTTTTATGATAAAATTAATTACTCTCACCCTACTCGTTTTTTTAGGTTATTCCTCCTCGTTTTCACAAAAAAAATTAAAAGGAAAAGAAATTGGCATTGATTTGCGAAATTTCAATAACAGTGGAAATGTCAGTTTCCTGATTCGCAAGGATACAAAAGACAGTTTTATTAATAAAAGAAAGAATATCTCTTTTAGTTTTCAGAGCAGCGCACAATTTCCGGATTATCCTTCTTCTGCTGACAAGGATATTCCAAATGATTTTAAATCTTCAAATAATAATTATGGTCGTTTAGATTTTTCCTGGGGAAAGGAAAATTATTTAAGACTGGATGAGATGAATTCAAAAGATTTATATTTTTATCATGTCGTGTTGAAATCTTTAGGCATCAGTAATCAAACCTCGCAAACACTGAGCTCTTCTTACTCCAATGGGAATTTAGTTAGTATCAATAAATCATCCAACACTAGTATATCTTTAAATTTTGGGTTGTCATTGGTTGGTGGATTAAAGTATAATATTTCTCGCAAAATAGCTTTGGGAATTGAATCAGGAATTAATGGAGGTTTAATTTTAGGTAGCACTGAAAATAAAAACACCCAATTTACCATGATTGATAAACTGGTTGAAGAATTATCCAATACCAAATCGAGCATAATGTCTTTTTATTTCCACCCAACTATTATTAATGCCATTTGGTTGAGTTATAAATTTTAATGGTTTTTATTTTTTGAATTTGGTTGGGATTTACCATTTTTTTTCTTACCATTTCTTTTAATTCTCACTTTAATAATATTTTTATTTTCTACCTATTATTTATTCCCTAACGAGATTTTTATAAAAAAAATATATAAATAATCATTTCTCATTAACCCTACACCATACCCTGAACCCAAGCCAAAATTTTGGTTTTGTATATTCCTGACTGACTACACCGGTACATACTTTACCACCCTACCGATTGATACTTTACCACCCT
>CAYHCM010000102.1:0-12588 GCA_964355045.1 uncultured Chitinophaga sp.
TACAAGGCCATTTTTTGTTGCAACACCAGTTCTACCGCCTTGTTGGTGATTATTACTTTTCCTTTTTTAATGCAGGTTTGCACCACCAAATCAAACAGGTTTAACAATTTTCGGCCATCACCTCCGGTAAAGCGAAACAAGGCTTCTTTTTCTTTTATATCAATATCGATGGATTTTAAAAACGCATCATTATTGATTGCCCTATTCAATATTTTATCCAAATGCTCTTCTTCAAACGCTTTTAAAACATATACCTGACAACGGCTCAATAAAGCGCTGATGACTTCAAAACTTGGGTTCTCGGTAGTAGCACCAATGAGTGTAATAATTCCTTTTTCAACTGCTCCGAGCAAGGCATCTTGTTGGGATTTATTAAACCGATGTATTTCATCTATAAACAACAAAGCACCGCCTTGTTCTTTGGCTTTATCAATCACGTCCCTCAAATCTTTAACCCCCGAACTAATAGCGCTTAAACTGTAAAAAGGCAATTGCCATGATTGGGAAAGCAACTGCGCCAACGTTGTTTTGCCAACTCCCGGTGGTCCCCAAAAAATTAAACTTCGGGGGGTATGGGTTTCGGCTAATTTTTGAATGGGCTTGCCTACACCCAACAAATGTTCTTGCCCTATAAATTCAGCAAGAGTCGTTGGTCTGACTCGTTCAGCTAAGGGAATATTTGAAGGGAGGGTTTCCATGGTTTTAGTGTTTAACCTGACAGGTTTTTAAAACCTGTCAGGTTAGAATGAGATTTTAAAAACTTCTGTTCTGCAAATAAACCAACAATTCATGTAAGTCTGTTTTTTTTGATTCATCCACCTTTAAATACTTTAAATTTTGCAAAGCCAAATCAAAGTATTTTTCTGATAATTTTTTTAAATAAACGTGAGCTTTGGTTTTTATAAACAGGTTTTTTAATTCAGATATTTTATCGTTTTCACTTATCGTTTTATTATTGAATAAACATTGTATTTTTTCTTTTTCCGTTTCCATAGCCTTTATAACCATGATGGTTTTTTTATTGGCCAAAATATCTCCTCCGGGTTGTTTGCCTACCAATTCAGGGGTTCCAAAGGCATCCAAATAATCATCCATCAATTGAAAACCCATGCCCATGTTCACTCCGAGATTATAAATTTTTTCTGTTTCTTCCTTTTCAGCATCGGCTACTATGGCTCCCAATTGAAGGCTACATCCCAATAGTACGGAGGTTTTTAGACGAATCATTTCCTGATAATCTTTCTCGGTGACTTCCATTTGGGTTTCAAAATTCATATCCATCTGCTGCCCTTCGCAAACCTGAGAGGCTGTTTTATTAAACACTGAAAATAATTCCGGCAGATATTTTTCTTCTGATTTTAAAAGTATCTCATAAGCCTTTACCAACATCAAATCTCCAGAAAGTATCGCCGTAGGCATATCCCATTTTTCATGAACGGTGGGTTTGCCTCGCCGCACCGGCGCTTTATCCAAAATATCATCATGGATTAAGGAAAAATTATGAAATATTTCTACAGCTAAGGCGGCGGGAATGGCATTCTCGCTTTGGCCTGAATACATTTCACACGCCATTAATGTCAAAGCCGGCCTAATGCGTTTGCCACCCAAACCGATGATATAATTTAAAGGGTCATAAAGATTCTGAGGAGAACCTTTGAAGGGGGTTTCCTTGATTTGTTGGTCTATTATTTTTAGGTGTTCGGTATATGATTTTAACATTTACAATTTGTTTTATGAAGAAAACATCCCCCAACCCCCTTCAAAGGGGGACTGTGGCTCCGACAATTTTTCGTTCATGATTTTAATAAGTTTCTTAATTTTCATCCCCAAATCAATCTTTCAAGTGTTCAATACTCGTGCGTCAGCTGTCCCCCTTAGAAGGGGGTAGGGGGATGAGTTTGAAAAAACATCTAAACTTTCCATCTAATAATTTTTATAAGACAAACTCGAAATCAACCAACCTCTTCGGAATATTTGTTCGCTTCACCCGTATCATCGCCACATCTCCCATTTGGTGTTTTATGCCTTTTCGCATTCCCAGCACATATCGGCCTTTTTCAAAAAATTCATAAATATCATCGGTCATATCTTTCAATCGAATCATGCCTTCACACTTGTTTTCAATAATCTCAACATAAATCCCCCACTCGGTAATTCCGGTAATTATTCCTTCAAATTTTTCGCCAATAAATTGAGAAATATATTCGGTTTGCTTATATTTTATAGATGCCCTTTCTGCTTCCACGGCTTTTTGTTCCTTATCACTGCTCCATTTACAGGCGGCTTCCAGGCTGCTTTGGTCAATGGGATTTATTTTATTTAACATTTTAAATAAATGCCTGTGGGCCAATAAATCCGGATAGCGGCGAATGGGCGAAGTAAAATGCGCATAATAATCAAAACCCAACCCAAAATGACCCGATTTTTTGGTTGTATAAAATGCTTTTTCCATACTACGAATAGCCAAAGGTTGAAGAATTGTAGAAACCTGTGTGCCTTCAATTTCTTTCGTCATAGCATTGATACTTTGTATGTAAGTATCTTCGGTTTCGGTATTTATTTGAAATCCAAACCGTGAAGCTATGGCTGCAAATTCCATCATTTTATTGGGAACCGGTGGCTCGTGCAAACGGTAAGGGATTGAATAGGGTTTATATTTTGTATTTACCAAAGTGGCTACCCGTTTATTGGCCAACAGCATGAATTCTTCCACCAATTTATGAGCATCTTTTCTTACTTTTTTATAAACTTCAATGGGTTTACCCAGTTTGTCTAATTTAAATTTTACTTCTTCTGTTTCAAAGGAAATAGCTCCTTCCCTGAAGCGTTCTTCTTTTAAATTTTTTGCAATTTTATTTAAAGTGGTGAGTTCCGTGGCTAATTCTCCCTTGCCTGCTTCCAGTATTTCCTGAGCCTCCTCATAACTGAACCGTCTATGAGAATGGATTACGGTTTTGCCAAACCATTCCTTTAATATTTTGCCTTCATCATTTAATTCAAATACCGCAGCAAAACACAGCCGGTCTTCATCGGGTACCAAAGAACAGAGTTCATTTGAAATTTTTTCGGGCAACATGGGTACTACTCTATCCACTAAATACACAGAAGTCGCCCTGGCATATGCTTCTTTATCCAACAACGAACCTTCTGTTACAAAATGCGAAACATCGGCTATATGCACTCCCACTTCATATTTGTTTTCTCCTAATACTTTAAAGGAAATGGCATCGTCAAAATCCTTGGCATCTGCCGGATCAATAGTAATGGTAAGGGTTTGTCTAAAATCTTTGCGGGTTGAAATTTCACTTTCAGGAATTATCACAGGCATTTTATCAGTCTCATCCATCACATCTTTCGGGAATTCAGGATTCAATCCAAATTCCATCAGTATGGCATGAATCTCGGTATTATGTTCACCGGCTTTTCCCAAAACTTTCAGCACTTCTGCATTAGGGTTTTTGGCCATTTTGGGCCAGTCGGTCAATTTTACAATCGCTTTATAATTGTTTTTTACTCCCCGCAATTTATCTTTAGGAATAAAAAAATCAGTATGACTGCGGGTATCATCCGGCACAAAAAAACCAAACCCATCTGAAACCTGAACCACGCCAACATATTCTTCTCTTGCCCGTCGTACCACTTTTACCACACGACCCTCGGGTTTGTCTTTACGTTTTGTAGAAATCATTTCAACCTGAACAATATCGCCATTCAATGCGGGCCATGTCATACCGGGCGTTATGTGAATATCCGGTTCGTCTTCGGGGGTTAATAAATAACCGGCTCCGCGTTTATTAAATTCAATTTTTCCTTCTAAAAATTCAGAAACTACTTCCACATAAAAACTTCCTTTAGGTTGTTCAATTATTAATTTTTTTCTAACTAAATACATCAAAGCTTCGCCGGTTAGTTCCCGATCGGTTTTGGAATTAAAGCCCAATCTTGAAGAAATTTGTTTGTAATTCATCCTCTTACCGGGCCGTTCGTTCAGCACTTCCAGTATTTGTGCCTCTACCCAGTCATTATGTTTTTTATTGCCTTCGGCCATAGCCGCAAAGGTAAGCCTATTTTATATTTTAGATTTACGATTTTAGATTTTCATTATTGTGACTTCGTGGACATCTGGGATTTTAAAAATTTCATTTGATGAAATTCAAAAAATGTAAAATAAATTCCGATTATTTTTTTTACCGGCATCAGGTTTTTACCTCTATAATGGATTTTCTCCCTAGGATTTAGGAGTCGAGGTTTCGCTTATGGCGAGATGAGTTTTAAAATAAAAAGGCCGCCAAATAGTCGACAGCCTTTTATTATTTTCCTATCGGTTGGTGTCTGCACCAAACGAAATCTACTTTTTAATACCTATACATATCCGATTTAAAAGGACCATCTACACTCACCCCGATATATTGGGCTTGTTCAGGTGTAAGGGTTGTTAGTTGAACCCCAACATGATCAAGGTGTAATCTCGCTACTTTTTCATCCAAATGTTTTGGCAATACATACACCTTGTTTTCATAACTCTTGAAATTATTCCAGAGTTCAAGCTGAGCCAAAGTTTGGTTGGTAAATGAATTACTCATTACAAAAGAAGGATGTCCCATGGCAACCCCAAGGTTTACCAGGCGGCCTTCTGCCAAAACCATAATATCTTTTCCATCCACATTATACACGTCCACCTGTGGTTTTACAGTGTACATGGTATGTCCGTAATTGGCGTTTAACCAGGCCATATCTATTTCATTATCAAAATGACCAATGTTGCAAACTACCGCTTTATCCCTCATCATTTTAAAATGCTCGGGTCTTACTATATTACAATTTCCTGTAGCTGTTACAATAATGTTACATTCAGGAATCGCATTTTCAAGCGTTTTTACTTCATAACCATCCATAGCCGCTTGCAAAGCACATATAGGATCTATTTCTGTAACCATCACACGTACTCCGTTATTGCGCAGGCTGTCGGCACTTCCTTTACCTACATCACCATAGCCGCAAACAACGCCTACTTTTCCGGCAAGCATAAGGTCAGTTCCTCTTCGTATCGCATCAACCAACGATTCTTTGCATCCATATTTATTATCAAATTTTGATTTTGTAACCGAATCATTCACATTAATGGCAGGCATGTGCAAAGTTCCATTCTTCATTCTTTCATAAAGCCTGTGAACACCGGTTGTAGTTTCTTCGCTTAAACCTCTTATACCGGCTATCAGTTCAGGAAATTTATCAAAAACCATGTTGGTTAAATCGCCGCCGTCATCCAAAATCATATTTAAAGGTTGACCGTTTTCAAAGGCAAATAAGGTTTGCTCAATGCACCAGTCAAATTCTTCATTGTTCATCCCTTTCCAGGCAAAAACCGGAATTCCTTCGGCAGCAATTGCAGCAGCAGCATGGTCTTGGGTTGAAAAAATATTGCATGATGACCAGGTTACATCGGCACCCAGTTCTTTTAAGGTTTCAATCAAAACGGCTGTTTGAATGGTCATGTGAAGACAGCCGGCAATGTTGGCTCCTTTTAACGGTTTTTGAGCTCCATATTCTTTCCTGAGGCTCATTAAGCCAGGCATTTCAGCCTCAGCTAATTTAATTTCTTTTCGGCCCCATTCGGCTAATCCAATGTCTTTTACTTTGTACTTCAAGGTTGTTGTTTGTGTTTGCATCTTTTAAAATCGGGTGCAAAAATAAGTTTTTAAAATTTTATTTCAATTATGGGATGCTGTTTAATTTTCGCAATCAGTTGTCCCTTGAATTGAATACCGATAAAAGTATCTTGGGAAACTACGTCAAATCTAAGATGCAACAATACCGACAGAAATTAAGGATTAGAATAATTGACAATTTAATAACTGATAATCTGAATTAACGCAGAACTTTATTAAAATTGAGCCAGAATTTGCCTTGTTTTTAAGGTGGAAAAACAGACTAAATTGAGTAAATTAGATTGATTAAATTAAAGATAATGAAATTCTAAACTTTTTATTTAGGTTGTTAATGGTAATTATTTAATAAATAAAAGATGCATTTATCTTAATTTACTTATTTTCGCAGACAGGAACTGCATATTAAATACTTATTTCTCATGGGTATCAACCTGCTTTCAGTCCTTATTATTGATGATGAAAGTTTTGCAATAGCAAATCTTAGCAATCTTATTGCCTCATACTGCCCCTCTTTGCAGGTAATTGGCTCTGCTCAATGTGTAGCTGAAGGAACCGTTATGATAAATACCAAAAAGCCGGATGTCATTTTTTTGGATATTAACATGCCGGAGCAAAACGGGTTCGACCTGTTAAATCATCTTACACATATTCCTTCGGTCGTTTTTGTAACTGCTCACGAAAAATATGCATTGGAGGCCATGAAAGTGTGTGCCGTTGATTTTCTGATGAAACCTATATCCATTGCTGAACTGAAAAAGACCCAAATAAAACTTCTTCAGATTCATACCATAAAACCGGATATCCGAAAAAACTACAGCCAGGTTTTGAGGAATCTCTCCGCAATTATGGATAACCCGGGAAGTATAAAAAAAATCACTTTACATGGAGCAGAAGGTTATGAAATTTTTGAAATAGATGATATTCGTTACCTCACAGGAGAAGGAAATTACACAAAGTTTCATTTTGCAACGCACAAGGAATTTATGATTTCAAAAACTTTGCGGGATTATGAAGAAATGCTTGAACCTTTCGGATTTATGCGGATTCATAAGTCTGTGGTGGTTAACCTTGCTCATATTAAAAAAATAATACAAAAGGATTCAGTAGATGTGCTGATGAGTGATGGAAAAACCATAGATGTAGCCAGGCGCAGGATAAGTGAACTTTTAGATTGGGCTAAAGAAAACGTTAATTCAATAAGCTGATGCGTATTAGAACAGTTATAGTATCCCTGTACTTTATCCTAATAATTGCGACAAAAGTATTTGCTCAGTTTCCCCTTCTTCGGCATTACACCACAAATGACGGAATACCAAGTGATAAAATCTCCCCAATGATCCAGGATAAGGATGGTTTTATTTGGTTTGGAACCGATGTGGGTGTTACGCGTTTCAATGGAATAAAATTTCAGAATTTTACCCTTTCAGATGGTTTAAGTGATAATAACATTGTGAAGGTGAAATCAGACTCCAAAGGCAGAGTATGGTTTCTGGGGTCAAATGGCACGGTTAGCTATTGGTATAATGGAAAAATATTCAACTCCCATTCAGATACTATATTAAAATATATCACTGCCACCACTTCTTTTATTGATTTTTTTGAAGACCACCAAAATAGATTATGGTTTTTATCGGGAAATGAAATGCTTGTTCTTTCAAAGAACAAAATAAAAAGATTCAAGAGAACATCCATTCTTGTTATAAACAGCAAATTTGGCCCTGTTTTCGGTTATTTTGAGGACAATACGTATTACCGGTATGTTTACGGAAAATTTATTGAGTTTAAACTTCGATACACATTAAAATCCTTTAGCACGTATTTAACCCTTCCGGATAGAACTGTTCTTTTTACTGCCAGGGAAGGTGTGGTCTGGCAAAATGATACCATCCAAAAACTGCTTATCCCTTTTCATGGAGAATTTGATGAGGCAACATTAAGAGGTTTGTCTTTGTCTGCCGATTCATTGTTATGGATTACTGCCCAGGGTCGCGGACTTTACAGCTATGACCTGAAAAACCCGACCAAAGCCCACGAAGTTTATCTAAAACAAAAATTAACTTCCCATGTATTGGTGGACAGTGAGGGAAATATCTGGGTCAGCACGCTTAATGACGGATTGTATATGATCCCTGCCTGGGGTGATAAGGTAATGATTTATAATAAAGAAAACGGTCTGGCTTCCAGTCAATGTTACTCAATTAATAAACTAAAAACCGGGGAACTTTTGGTGGGAATGGATGAAGGAAAGGTAAATTTGATTTCAAAGGGTAAAACATCTGATCTCCCAACGTATGAATGTTGCAATTTAGATAATCAGGTTTCACGGATTCTCAGCCGCAATGACGATATATGGATTGCTACCAAATTTGGGTTGGTACATAAAAATGCCAAAACCGGGTGCGACCATCTAATTAATGACAGAGACCATTTACATGTAACATGGACCTATCCATGGATTATGCATCTCGTGGATATAACTTTGGGTGACAATAATCTGTACATCGCCGGTTACAGTAAAAAGTTTGAATATCCCATACACTGTAAAATAAATTCCGATTACAGTGCAACACCAATAAAGGAAAAAGAATATGTAAAAAACTACTGTTTATTTTGTGACATTTCCGGCCAGGTTTGGTATGGTACACAGGGCGGATTAAAATCGAAAAAAGGCGAAATTTTTCTCTACCACGCCAGGGAAGATACACTATTGTCGCGTCGAATAAATTCCATTGCTGAAACCAACGATTCAACATTGGTACTTGCCACCCAAGGGTTCGGGGTGCTTTTTTATAAAAAAGGTAAAATTGTAAACAGGATAACCCTGGCCGACGGGCTTTGTGAAAATATTTGCCGCAAAATTTTTATACATAGGGATCGCATTTATGTTTCCACTCCTTCAGGGGTCTCAGTTCTGTTTTATTCTAAAGGAATTGTTCAATCTATCCAAAATCTCAATACCGGTAATTTCCTTCCTTCTAATTTTGTATATGATGTATATGCTGATGATAAAGATATATCGGTAGCCACTCAAAATGGAGTTGCTGTAATAAGCCAAAGTGTATTTGATAAGATTAAATCGGTTAAACCTTTATTATCTATTACAGAAATAAGGGTAAATGATAGACTAATTGCTTTGAATGAAGAATACAAATTTTCGTATAAAGAAAATTCATTGAAAGTGAAGTTTATCGGAATTAATTATCAGAAACCTTATGAGGTCAATTACCGGTATAAGTTAAAAGATGATCAGAATTGGGAAACCACCAACGATAATAATCTGGATATCTCATTCCTGCAGCCGGGGAAATATCATTTTCAAATGCAAGCCCGTGTTCTAAAGGGAGAATGGAGTCCGGTAAAAAGTTTTGATTTTACCATTATGCCACCTTTTTGGAAAACCTGGTGGTTTGTCGTAATCTGTATATTATTGGGCCTTGCATTAGTTGCACGGTTGACCTTGTATCAACTTAACCGAATAAACAAAATGAACCGTATGAAACTTATATCCATTACCGCCGAACTTCATGCCCTTCGTTCCCAACTCAACCCCCATTTCATCTTTAATGCACTCAATTCCATTCAGGAGTTCGTGTTGACTAACGACACGAAAAATGCCAGTAAATACCTGTCAGATTTTGCGGGATTGATGCGTACAATTCTGGAATTTTCCCGGTCCGAATTGATCAGTATCGAAGAAGAGGTTGACTTTTTGCAAAGATACCTGTCGCTTGAACAACTGCGATTTTTAAATAAATTCAACTATAAGTTTGAAATAGACCCGGCTATTGATCCCGGAGATAATGAAATTCATTCACTTTTACTGCAACCATTTGTGGAAAATGCCATTATTCACGGTGTCGCAAAGAATGGGGGCAAAGGTATGATCTTTATCAGGTTTCTTAAATCTTTAGCCAATCTGATTGTTGAAATTGAAGATAACGGACCGGGTCTGTCGGATGATGAACATCGGGAAGATAAAAAAACAAGAGCTTCTATGGCATTGATGATATTCAAAGAGCGGATAGAAAAACTGAATGAAGGGAAAAAGAATATCATTCGTTATAGTTTCAATAGTCTTACTGCGCCGGGTCATGGAACGAAAATTTCCCTGGATTTTGAAAACTATTTTGTCTGATATTACAAATTAATATGAGTTTGATGAATGCTCTGATCGTTGAAAATGAGGAAAAAAATGTTAGGGTACTGCAAAGCCTGCTTTCGCTTTATTGCCCTCAGGTTACTGTATTGAATATAGCAAAGAGTGTACGGGAGGCAAAAGAAATGATTGTTGAACTTAATCCCGAACTGGTTTTTATGGATATAGAACTGGATGACGGACTGGCCTTTGATATTTTGAAGGATATCACCGGGCGAAATTTTGAACTTATCTTCACCACAGCCTATGATCATTATGCCATAAAGGCCATTAAGTATGCCGCCATTGACTATTTGTTGAAACCGATCAGGCCTGAAGAATTACAGGATGCGGTAAAAAGAGCAGGGGAAAACAGGGCAAGGAGCAGTATGGGAAGGCAAATCGATCTTTTGCTTAAAAGCTTTCACCAAATAAAAGATGATACCCGGAGAATAGCATTACCTACCCTTGAAGGATATGAATTCATCGAATTGAACGACATCCTCAGGATGGAATCGGATGGCAGTTATACGGTATTTTACCTTGACCATGGCAGGAAAATTATGGTTTCAAAACCTATGAAGGAATACGAAGAGTTATTGGATGAAGAGAACTTTATGCGGGTACATCATTCCTGGATCATCAATATGTCGAAGATAACAAAATACTTCAAAGGCAGCGGAGGCAATGTGGTGTTGAACGATGGCAGTTCGGTAGATATATCCGCCAGAAAAAAACAGGAATTTCTCCATCGGATTAAAAAATAGCTTTTTTTACACAGTTATACTTCAAATGGCTACACTTATAAGTTCTCACTTGTTTGCTGATTAATTATATCATTAAATTTGATGGATAAGTGCCAACAAGCAGTGTTCTTATCAGAAAGCACTATTCAATCAATCTTTAATTAATAAAAAAATGAAAAAATTATTCTTAACTCTAAGCTGCCTTGTAGCAGCAGTATTGGCCAACGCTCAAACACCAACTTTTAGTTGGGCCAAAAAAATCGGGGGAACTTCAGTTGATATTGGAGGTTCCATTGTAGTTGATGCTTCAGGAAATGTTCACACGGGCGGAAGATTTACCGGAACTGTAGATTTTAACCCCGGCACAGGAACATCTAATTTAACCTCTGCGGGTAATACCGATGTATTCATTTCAAAATTAAATGCCTCCGGTAATTTTGTATGGGCTAAAAAATTGGGTGGAACCTTAGAAGATGGAGGAGTATCGGTTGTTGACGCATCGGGCAATGTTTACACAGCGGGCAGGTTTAATGGAACAGCCGATTTTGACCCGGGCACAGGCACATACAATATAACCTCAGCCGGAGATACAGATATATTTGTTACAAAATTAGATGATTCCGGAAATTTTGTATGGGCTAAAAGTATGGGAGGCACATCTGCAGATGCTGCCTATAATCTCACATTAGATGCATCAGGCAACATTTACACCACAGGTTATTTTACCGGAACAGCCTATTTTGGAAGCTCGACTTTAACCTCTGCCGGTATCTGGGATATCTTCGTTTCAAAATTAGATGCCTCCGGAAATTTTGTATGGGCCAAAAGTATGGGAGGCACTTCACAGGACTTGGGGAAATATATTGCAGTAGATGGATCCGGCAATGTTTACAGCACGGGTTTTTTAAAGGGAACGGCTGATTTTGATCCCGATCCCGACCCTTCGGTTACTTATAATTTAACTTCTGCCGGTGGTTCAGATATATACATCTCAAAATTAGATGCCTCCGGAAAATTTATATGGGCAAAACGAATGGGTGGAACTTCGGGTAATGAAGCCTCGCAAAGTTTTGTGTTAGACGCCTCAGGAAATGTATACACCATTGGAGGGTTTGCGGGAACGGCTGATTTTGATCCGGGTACATCAGCATACAATTTAACCTCTTATGGTAGTAATGATGTATTCGTTTCAAAATTAGATGTCGATGGTAAATTTGTTTGGGCAAAACAATTAGGCGGAGCATATTACGAATGGGGATATTCTATTGCATTAGATGGTTCAGGTAATGTTTACACGACTGGTACATTTAATGGTACAGCTGATTTTAACCCAGGATCTGCATCCTATAATTTAAGCACTTCTTACGGTGCTCGGGATATGTTTCTTTCTAAATTAGACGCATCTGGAAATTTCGTTTGGGCACAAAACTTTGGTGGCAGAAGTGGAGCTTGTGAAGGACATGCCCTTACAGTAGATGCATACGGAAATATTTATACAACGGGTTTATTTTCTAATACAGTAGATTTTGACCTTAGTAAAAATAAAGCCAATTTAAACTCAGCCGGAGGAGCTGACATTTTCGTACTCAAATTAAGCCAGCCTGCAGGCAGCGAGCCTTTTAGAGAGGAAGAAGCGACAACCGGAGTAAGAGAATTAAGCAATTCTGCAGATTTCCTTTTATTTCCTAACCCGGCCAAAGAACAAGTAACCATAAGCTGTAATTTGGAACATGCTGTAATTGCAGAACTAAAGCTGATAGATATTACAGGCAAAACATTAATCTCAGAACTTTTTACTGCAAAACAAGGCGAGATCAATTACACGATTGATTTGAATGGGGTAAGTAAAGGATTGTATTTTATTGAATTTACGACTGAAGGACAGGGGAGAATTGTAAAAAAATTGATGGTTGAATAATAGGTATTAACCCAAAAAACTTAAAAAGAAAATTTATGAAAAATAAATTATTTTTATCAGTAATTTTATTTGCAACTGCAAATATCTATTCACAAAGCTATCAGATTAGTTTTGCTGGAT
>CAYHCM010000103.1:0-12149 GCA_964355045.1 uncultured Chitinophaga sp.
ATGAACAATAACTACATCAACCGAATGGGGCTACCTTTGGTTCTGTTCAACAGCACCTTGCAGCAAGTGGGGCGACAGTGGTAATTGAAAGTTTTGTGCATTTAATTAACTTTGTAGCGGCTTGACAGGTTTGTGCTCCGAAAGCCCCACCTGCTGCAAGCTGCAAAACGTTAGCGGCTCAATCCAGAAAAAAAACACCCCGCGCTTTTGGTGCATACATCCCATTTGGGATGTTAAAAAGGGTGTTTAAGGTTGGTTGCCCAAGGGCATTAAAAGCTACCGGTCTGCTTTCATTGCTTACAAGAGAATCACTTTTATTAGTTAATCAATATTTTAAAGATTTTTAATCATGATAAATTTTAAAAAAATGGATGACCACGATTTAGTATTCGTGAACAAACCTTTAACTGCGAAGGAGGAAAAAGAGTTTAGCGATTTTCTTAAAGCAAGAAAGTCAAAATCAACAACAAAGAAGGTATTGGAAACAATAAAGAAGTCTAAAAAGGAATTTGCCTGATCCCCATTTTACACCTCCGACTAAAGAAAAAGCCTGCAGCTAAAAGCAGGTTTGTCTAATGCTGGTTTTTAAGTTTGTAATAAAATCAGCATAGAATTGCCTAATTGAAACTTTATTCTATTTTTTGAAGTCTAAGTTATTAAGAATAATTATTTTTACCGACTGTTTTAAATCGGTTAATGAAAAAATTGTATAAGTTTGGACAAATTTTTAAAAATTAAATTGCACTTTATTAAAGGAATGAATCCATTGGTAATAATCAAAAAAATAAGTGTATTTATTTTTTTGGTCATCCTTTCTTCTATTTCAATAAAAGCCCAGATTTTTCAAGGCATTGATGCTGATGCAAAACTTTCAGGTTCGGTATTATTACGCATAAATGAAACCACCGCATACATCAGTTATGCTTTATTAAATGAAAACATTTTAATAAAAAAAGAACAAACCGTTTCCTATTTAATAAAGGTTTTAGGTTTATCAAAATCGTATGATTTAAAATTATTAAAGGAGGAAAATGATGAAATAGGATTTGAACATTTACGCTTTCAACAAACATATAAGGATATTCCGGTTTTTGGCGGCATTATTATTGCCCATATAAAAAACGGAAAACTTCACTCTTTTAATGGAGAAATTTTTAATATTAAGGAAGAAAAAAATCAAAAATTACTTTCTGAAAATATCTGCCTAAATAAAGCACTTGATGGTATTAGAGCCATCAGTTACAAATGGCAAATACCTGAAGAAGAAGAGCAGATTAAAGAAATAAAGCAGGATAAAAATGCCACCTGGTTTCCCAAAGGTGAGATGATGTATTGCCCCAAAAATTTGGATTTTAACACTCCCCAATTTGAATTAACCTATAAATTTACCATTCACGCCCATGAGCCGCTTTTGGGAGAAAATATTTATATAAGTGCAGTAAACGGGGAAATTATTGCCCGTGAAAATTTATTGCATACCACCGATGTACCGGCTACAGCCATTACCAAATACAGCGGAACAAGAGCAATGGTAACTGACAGCACGGCTCCTTTTAATTACAGGCTTCGTGAAAATTTAAAAGGAGGGGGTATTTATACATTAAATTTAAAAAAAGGCACAAGTTATGGAGCCGCCGTTGATTTTTTAGACTCCAACAATATTTGGAATAATGTAAATGCCAATAAAGATGAAATAGCTACCGATGCCCACTGGGGGGCAGAAGTTACCTATGATTATTTTAAAAATATTCATAACCGAAAAAGCTATGATAACAAAAATGCACGCATATACAGTTATGTTCATTATTCAACCAATTATGATAATGCCTTTTGGAATGGTGTAGCTATGACATATGGCGATGGCAATTCCTTCAAACCCCTTACATCCATTGATGTTTGCGGGCATGAAATAGCACATGCCGTAACGAGTAATAGCGCAGGATTAATTTATAGTTATGAATCGGGCGCACTGAACGAATCGTTTAGCGATATGTTTGGAAACTCGGTTGAACGCTATGGACGGCCTACCCAATATTCATGGATAATTGGGGAAGATATTACCACCACAGGTACCGGCTTGCGAAATATGCTTAACCCAAAATTAAAAGGCCATCCGCGATGCTATAAAAGTACCAATTGGTATGCCGGAACCGGCGATAACGGGGGAGTGCATACCAATAGCGGGGTACAAAACTGGTGGTATTATTTAATAACTGAAGGAGGTTCAGGCACTAATGATGCAGCCAATGTTTACAAAGTTGATAGCCTTGGAATTATTAAAGCCGAACAAATAGCCTATCGTAATTTGACGGTGTATTTAACCCCCTCCTCCCAATATGCCGATGCCCGGTTTTATTCCATAAGGGCGGCGGTTGATTTATATGGTAGTTGTGGCAAAGAGGTAATTGCCGTAACCAATGCCTGGTATGCCTGCAATGTTGGGGCTAAATATGACAGCGCTTTTGTAAAAGCTAATTTTATGGCCGATACCATGATTTGCAATACTTCTAAAGTGGTTAATTTTTATAACCTGAGCAGCAATGCCCTTTCGGTTAAGTGGTATTTTGGGGATGGAAATACATCAACAGTTTTTAGTCCGGGCTATAACTATTCGGCCTTCGGAAATTATACCGTGAAGTTGGTGGCCAATAGTTGTTTTAAAAATAAAAGCGACAGTATTACACGGGTAGCCTATATTAAAATTGACTCAACCTTTGATATTTGCAATAGCGTTTTATTGCCCCAAAGTGGAACCGACAGTACCAGCAAATGCCAATCGTTTGTGTATGATGATGGCGGCGAAGGCATTTACAAACAGCAAAACAATACGTTTTTAATAATCAATGTTCCGGGATCAGATTCTATCGTCCTTAAATTTTTAGACATGGATTATGAAAACAAATATGATAGTTTATACATTTACAATGGTCGTTATCCGGGTGGGGTAAAAATTGGAGGCTATACAGGAAGTACCTTGCCTTTTGCAGGCAAAAATTTTAAGGTGGTTGGAAGTTTAATTACACTTCGTCATCGTTCCGATCAATTAGTTGCAGGTCGCGGATTTAAGATGTTTTATAAAGCCTACAAACAACCGGTGGATTTATCTGTATTTATAGATACTATGATTTGTATTGGAAATTCAGTAATACTGCACGGCGAAGGAAAGGGCGGTTATTTTAAAGATTATGTTTATACGTGGAAAAACATTTCGAATAATGATTCTATAACCGTTTCACCCAAAGTTCCAACTATTTATAAAGTTTTTTTAACGGATGTTTGTACCAAATCGGTTGATTCGGCTCAGGTTTTTGTGGATGTAAGAAACCCTTTGGATGTAACCATTACCAAGGATACCACCATTTGTGTAGGGCAATCGGTAAATATAAATGCTATTGCTTCGGGCGGTCAAAATACAACCTATCAATACGGCTGGAACAATGGGTTAACAAATAAAAGCAATCATACCGTATCGCCGGCAGTTACTACTCAATACCGAGTTATTTTATCCGATGGTTGCACCGTATTGAACGATACGGCTATAATAAATATTACTGTAAGAGCCCCCTTATCAGTAAGTCTTAAAACCACCGATACTCTGATTTGTTATAACAAAACTGCTTCGTTAAATGCGGTTGGCGGAGGAGGAAAAAGCAGCAATTATGTATATTCATGGAATAGTGGGTTAGGAATTGGAATTCCAAAAACCATAAATTTAACCAGCAACAGATGGCTTAAAGTTACCCTAACCGATGGCTGCACCGTATTGCCGGCAAAGGATTCGGTATTAATAAAAGTAAGATTGCCGCTAACCGTTTCATTAAATAATGATACCACAATATGCCGGGGAACTGATGTTTTATTAAAAGCTACCACAGGCGGAGGTGATTTGGCAAATTATAAATATTCATGGAATCAGGGCTTGCCGGCTACCAAAACCAATTCAGTTAATCCGATTAAATTTACCAAATACGTTTTAACACTTTCAGATAATTGCTCAACCAATGCCAAAGATTCAATAAATGTAAATGTGCTGCAAGCCTTAAAAATTACAGGATTAAAGGATACCACTATTTGCTATGACGGAAGTGCATTTTTAAAACCAATAACCACCGGTGGCAAACCTTTGCAATATCAATTTGTTTGGGACAATGGATTAAATGGAAATAAATATCAAACAGTATCGCCAACTGTTACCACAAGCTATAAGCTGCTTTTAAAAGATAATTGTACCATGCTGAACGATTCGGTAAGCATCACCGTTACAGTGAATCCTGCATTAAAACTTACAACCAATTTATCAAAAAATGTGATTTGTTTTGGTGATTCAAGTCAATTAACGCTTAGTTTTTTGGGTGGAGTACCGCCTCAATACAAATGGTTTATTAATGGGGTTCAAAACACCAACACGTTTTTGTATTTAAAACCCGCTATTACCAATCTTTATAAAATTAATTTAAGGGATTATTGTTCCAATGAAGACAGTGCCATATTAAATATCACTGTAAATCCATTGCCCGTTATTGATTTTACTGCCGATAAACTATCCATTTGCCGCTATCAGGAAGTTCAGTTTAATAATACTACAACAGGTGGAAGCACCTATTTATGGAAATTTACACCCATTGACCAAAGCACCTTAACCTCACCAAAATACACGTTTAAAAAAGCCGGATCATTTGATGTTACCCTTACTGCTACCTCTGTCAACGGATGTGTTTATACATTAACCAAACCCGGATATATAAACGTAATTGAATTGCCCGTTAGTGATTTTTCATTTTTGCCTGATGAGCCAACCTTGCCCGATCCTACGGTTACTTTCAGCAACCTTTCAAGCTTCTATAATACCTTTGAATGGGATTTTGGCGATTTAATAAATGAATCCATTACCCCTGACCCCATTCATAAGTTTCCGGATAAAGGAACCTACAAAGTACGATTGGTTACTTTTAATTCATTAGGGTGCAGCGATACAATCACTAAAAATTTGATTGTAGGTGATATTTATTTCCTCTATGTTCCCAACGCTTTTTCGCCCAATAACGATGGGATAAACGATGAATTAAAAATTGTATCGAAAGGGGTGTTGACATCCGAAGTGGCTATTTACAATCGTTGGGGCGAAAAATTATATGAATCTGACCTCAACGGAAAACCTTTCGATGGAAAAGATAAGGATGGTAATAAACTTCAAACCGGAAGCTATGTTATGGAAATAAAATTGAGGGATTTTACAAAACGGTTTCATATTGTGAGGATGGTGGTGGAGATATTGTAAGGGTGGGTGAACTCGGGTGATGGCTTCTCCATCTGCACATCCTTCCTGAATCAAAAAAAAAACAGAAATCAACTTAAAATTAACATGACATTTAGATGATAAACGAATGCATTTTAATATGCGTCTTTTAGTAACATATCGTTACTAAAATTAAGTCTAAAAATTAAGTATAGACACACGGATGTTTCAGAAAAAATTAAACCTGGCCCTTGCTATCCTTCTGATAATGGTTAGCTGTGTCGTTACCTATTTCATTGATGAAGACATTCATCACCGCAATTTGAACAATAAAACCCTTTCCCTTTCTAATCCCGAAACGAGTATTGGAACATCAAACTTAAAAACAGACCGGCTTGGAGGATATCGTTTGATTAAACCCATTATTGATAGTGAACAGGAACAGGAATCATCAAAATATAGCGACCTAAAAATAATGCTGATTACCTATATAGAGCTTCTTAAAAATGAACAAAACCTTCAATCAGCTTCTATATTTTTAAGAGATTTTGAAAATGGTGATTGGATGTGTATTAATGATTCAGAAACTTATTTTCCGGGCTCATTATTAAAATTACCCGGTTTGATAACCTACCTGAAAATGGCTGAAACCAACCCGTCTTTGCTCGATAAAAAACTAATATTAGGCAACCCTCACCAAACTATTCCCAATCAAACTTTCAACTCAAAACAAATTGAAGCAGGTAAACCTTATACCATACGACAGCTTTTAAAATACATGATTTCGTATTCAGATAATAATGCCACTTATCTGCTCAATAAAAACGCAAATCTTGCTGCCTTTCATCAATTGTTTTCAGACCTGCATATTCCAAAATTTTCAAAAAGCAATACCACTATCACGGCAAAAAATTTCTCCCGTTTTTTAAGTGTTATTTTTAATGCAAGCTACCTGAACAAAGAAAATTCGGAATTTGCTGCTGAATTATTGGAAGAATGTGATTTTAGATTTGGGATGGTAAAAGGCCTCCCGGTAAATACGGTAGTAGCACATAAATTTGGCGAAATGGGCGATTCAACCACCCGTCAGTTGCATGAATCAGGGCTGATATATATTAATAATATGCCCTATTTACTAACTATTATGACCAAAGGTTATACCATCAAAAACCTTCCTGAAATTATCAGTACCATGACCAAACTGGTCTATCAGGATTTAATAAACAAACAATCGTATTAGTACAAATTTTTTGTTAAAAAGCCCTGATAGCCCTTACATAGCCCTTGTAATTTTTATAGGCATACTCTTGTTTACCATCGCCGAGATTCTGGTACCATGAGTAGTTGCCGAGCCACTCGCTTGAACTCCAATAATCTTTAAGTGCCAAACTGCCAATAGCCGTTCGGTTTAAATAGAGTACGTTCAATTCATCCTTACTCGGAAGATACCAGTCACTATATACTCCCAAAACCAAATCAGAACATAATTTTGCAGCTATCCCTGCGGTTGTGCATCCTGATACAATATCTATTGTATTTTGATTTCCCATTCCCAATCCTTCGGCGTCAGCCCCGGTTATGGCGGTTCCCAAACAGCCCCATTCGGCCTCAATGCTCAGATCGGTTGGGCTTACTATAATACCATGCGATTGTCCTTCGATGTAACCGGGGTCACCCACTTGTAAAACGTATGCCAATTTTCCTCCCTGATAGGTACTTCCAATAATCAAATCGGGTGTCTTAAATTGCAAAGCAGTACCATATCCCGTGCCTTTGCTATTAATTGCATAAGCTCTTACATAATAAGTTGTATTAGCTCTTAATCCGGTAATATTGCTTATGAAGGTTCCTGTACCCGTGCCATCGTTGGTTTTAAAGTCATCAATAGTGGGTGTTTTTGCTATACCCCAACAAACTCCTCGTAATGTTATAGCTGCTCCCGCGTCGCTTGTAATATTCCCTCCGCTTACAGCGGTAGTTTGCGTTATCAAACTTATGGCAGCGGTAGTTAATACGGGTGTTTCATCGATTGGTAACGGGTCGTCTTCTACTTTGGTACACCTGCTGATCAAGAAGGAAAATAATACAATTACCAGTAAAGTGTAAATCCGGAATTTGAAATTTTTTCTCATAATACTTAAAATTAAAAAAGTTAAACCAATTATTTAATTCCCATGAATCCATAAAAATCAAACAATAAACTGACCCAAAATTAATTTGGGAATTCTTGCCTTTAAAAATATTGCTTAGTTTTTAAGAGAGCTTTCAAAATTATTGTTAAAAACAGCTTTCATTTTTATTAAAATATGAACTTGTTTAAGGCAATAAGTGCCAGTTTGTAATTTATTAAACAAAGCTATAAAAAAATACCACAATATCACTATCCCTTAATAATTTGGATGCATTTCAAATTGTGGCTTTGTGCTAAAAATTATTTTTATCAGTTGGCTAAAGCACAACTGCAATGGATTGAAGCGTATCCATTGCAGTTCAATTTATTGAACTGTAAAAAATAAAAATTCCAAAAGGCTTTAGCCAAATAAAAAAATAAGCTTCGACAATTCGAAATGAACACCTTCGAGTCAGCAAGTATCTTAAAATTTATTTAATATTGTACCACCCAATTGATGCCAATGCAACCTATAAAAACAGTAGCTGAATATTTAGCCGAAGGCCGAAACCCTGAAATTCTTTTTTGGGTAGGCTGTGCCGGAAGTTTTGACGAACGTGCCCAAAAAATTACAAAGGCTTTTGCAAAAATTTTGCAGCATTGTAATATTGATTTTGCCATTCTTGGTGCTGAAGAAAGTTGTACGGGAGACCCTGCAAAACGTGCCGGAAACGAATTTTTGTTTCAGATGCAGGCTGCTAATAATATTGCCGTGCTCAATGGGTATGAAATTAAAAAAATTGTTACAGCTTGTCCCCATTGCTTTAATACCATAAAAAATGAATATCCGCAATTGGGTGGAAATTACGAAGTGATTCATCATACCCAATTAATTCAGGACTTGATTGATTCTGGTAAATTAAAATTTGAAGGAGGAGCATTTAAGGGCAAAAAAATAACCTATCACGATTCGTGTTATCTGGGTAGAGCAAATGGAGAATATATAGCTCCGCGCAGAATATTAGAAGCTTTGGATTCGGAATTAATTGAAATGAAACGATGCAAATCGAATGGCTTATGTTGCGGAGCCGGCGGGGCTCAAATGTTTAAAGATGCCGAACACGGAAATAAAGAGATTAATGTGGAACGAAGCGAGGAAGCCCTTTCAACAGGAGCCGGAATTATTGCTTCAAACTGCCCGTTTTGTATGACCATGTTGCAGGACGGAGTAAAACATGCCAACCGCGAAGATGATGTGCGGGTGTTTGATATTGCTGAGTTGGTGGCTCAGGCCCGGGATTTATAAAGGTTAAAGTAAAAAAAGGTTGAAGGTTAAAAAATTCCAAATCCCAAATCCCACAATACAAATTCCAAAAGTCAAATTCCATCTGTCAGTGGTGAACCAATTTCCATTTTCAAATTTCAAATTTCACAAATGAAACCTTCATATATCAGAAATGGGTTAATTGGTATTTTGCTTTGCCTTGTTATTCTAAATTTTTATAAAACCAAAAATCTTTGCGATCACCCCGATTACCCTTATGATGCCCGAAATGTATTTATCGCAGGGCAACTGTTGCAAAAGGGTTTAAATCCATACAACGACAGTTTATTAAAAGCGGAATGGGTAAATTATGTGATTACGCATAGAACCCGGACTATAAAACCACCCGGTTTTCCTGATTGCGGTATGATTTATCCGTTTTGGTCCATTCCTATTTTGATACCCTATTATTTATTTTCATGGCCCTTTATCAGGGAATTTATTTGGATACTAAGTTGGTTTTTTGTTTTCGTTATTGCCTATTTTAGTATTAAATCATTTGCTGATTTAGGGTTAAAATGGTGGATAATTCCACTCTTTATTTTAGCTTTTAAATCTTCATTTGTTGCTGTAGTGCTTGGCCAGCCTTTGCTTATGAGCATGGCGGCTCTTATGGCTTCGTGGTATTTTTATTTAAAAAATAAAGATACACTTTCGGGCTTTTTACTTGGATTAGCTGTGGTAAAAGTTACCATTTGCATTCCATTTATCATTCTGTTTTTGATAAATAAAAAATGGAAACTTCTCCTTTTTTCAGCCATTTTTCCTTTTATAGGAGCTATCAGTTTTTATGCCTATTGCGGAAGTTTTTTTATAAATGAAATGTTGGCCAATATGGCTCATCAAATGCAGCTAAACTATGCAGAACATAGTATTACAGCCGTTAATACCAACCTTACCGAAGTTGGAATTTTATTTAATTATTTTTTTGGCACAGGTTATAAATTTATTTCGGGTATTAATATCTTTATGGTTGTGGCGGGTTCACTGGTTTTAGTTTGGTTTTATATAAAAGGATTTTTAAAACAATATCAATTTTTAGCTTTGCTAATCATCTGGCATTTTTTGTTCAGTTATCATCTTATCTATGATTGCCTGATTCTTATTTTTTTGGTTCCGTTGGTTAAAACCAACGGCAATGGATTTGATTCTCTGAGCCCGTTGGTTAAAACCAACGGCAATGGATATTTGCTTTGGATAATATTGCTTGCTCCATTATTTATTCCTGTCAACGGAATATTTACAAATACGGATTGGATAAAATTTCATCTTCCGGTTACTCTTTTAGCCTTATTTTTGTACTTAGTTTATGATTGCTACCGAAACTATACAAGCAGAAATATTTAAAGGATTTCATCCTACATCCAAAGTTTGGATTTATTCGTCAAACCGAATGTTAATTGATAGTGAAGCGGAGCAAATTAATAGTAATTTGGTTGAGTTTACCAAACAATGGGTATCGCATAATATTGCTCTAAAAGCTTCTGGAAAAGTTTTTTATAATAGGTTTGTGGTATTAGTGGTTGACGAATCTGTTGAAAATCCGGGTGGATGCAGCATTGATAAGTCGGTTCATTTTATTAAAAGTATTGAATCTCAATTTGACCTAAAACTTTTTGACCGGCTTACGCTATACTATAAGTCGGGAACTGAAATGAAATCTTTTCATTTCAACGATTTAAAAAGTAAAATTACTTCGGGCGAAATTTCGGAAAATACCGAAATTTACGATACCACACTTACCCAATTAGGTTTATTTCAAACTGAATTTATAAAGGAAGCCGGCCAAAGTTGGTTATCAAAATTCATAAACTAAGCTTACATTTTAAGAGGCATCCTGTTTATCCATTTTGATTTTTTAGAATATCGGGCTCCTATAAACCTTGAGTAGGTAAGGTTTGCAAAACTATAATTATCTCCTTTCCTGTAATTTCCTCTTCGGTGCCCATTAGGATTTTTTATTAGATTTGGGTCGGCAAAATATGCAGCAGCTTTTCCATTTTTTTCGGCTATTGCCCCATTATCGTAGTAGGTTCCGCTTACATCATCAATATAGTCGGTAAAGGCTTTGCGGAAGCAAAATTCAAACCCCCACATTTCTTTTTTGTTCAGCATATACCGGTAACCAATATTCATCGGAACTGAATAACTTATTACACTATATTTTTTTAGTCCCGGTTTTAACCCCTGACCTTCCGTTCCAAGTTCACGGAGGCCAACCCATTTGTTGTCATATTGACCCATAGGGCTGTAATAAAAAATAGCTATACCGGAAGCAATAAAAATATGATGCCTGTAATTCTGGTTATAGGTATAATCCCAATGTAGCAGCGAATATTCAACAAGTAAAGACATCTCGGCCAAAAATGTTCTGAATTTAGTTCCTCTTACAGCATTTTTCCCCCAATTATCATCACCACACAGTTGCAATAGATTAAGATTTGATTTTGCATTCATTAACCTGCTAAACCTATGGTTTAGACCTATACCCATATTAAAATTACTATTACTTAATTTAATATCTGATACTCGTTTATCGCTTAAAATAATACCCGATGACACATCGCCCTGAAAGAATGCGGGACCGCAATGAAAGGAAATATCCGTTTTGGAATTGGATTTAATCCTGTTTCTTTGGGCTACTGAATCAAAAAAACATAAACCAGATAGTAATATAAAAAATGTCTTAGACACCTATAAATTGGGAAATAATACTTTCAAATATAATTTTTCCATCCGTATTGAAAAGAGAAATATCTGCACAGCGTTCGGGGTGCGGCATCATACCAAAAACATTTTTACCAACGTTGCAAACTCCGGCTATATTATTTAATGAGCCATTATGATTGGCATCATCTATAATTTCACCCTTCTCATTACAGTAATAAAACAGCACCTGATTATTGTCCAGTATTTGTTTCATGGTGTTGTCATCTGCATAAAATCGTCCTTCGCCGTGCGCTATAGGAATTTTTAAAACAGCATTCTTATTTATGTTTTGGGTGATTGGTAATTCAGTATTTGCAGGTTTTAAAAACACATTATTACATATAAATTTCAGGTTTGTGTTTCGCAATAAAGCACCGGGTAAAAGACCGGCTTCGCAAAGTATTTGAAAGCCATTGCAAATACCCATGACATATCCCCCCTTATTTGCAAACTCAGTAATTGATTGCATAATGGGGCTATATCGGGCTATAGCACCGCTTCGCAAATAATCACCATACGAAAAACCTCCGGGCAAAAATATAAAATCACAGTTTTTAAGGTCGGTATCTTTGTGCCAAAGTTCTACAACTTCTGCCTCCTCAAGTTTTTCTAAAACTGCAATAAGGTCATGATCGCAATTGGATCCGGGGAATATGACTACGCCAAATTTCATTAATACAAAGGTAATTTAATTTACTATTTTAATGGTGTATAAAACCTCCGAGGTTTTGAAAACCTCGGAGGTTTTGGATACCAGTTACATCAAAATC
>CAYHCM010000104.1:0-11955 GCA_964355045.1 uncultured Chitinophaga sp.
ATTGATTTAATATAAAAATAATCGGCTTTGGCTTGTTTCTGCCGCCAGTTTGGAGATTCTTTATTTCCTGTAACCATTAGAGCCAGCTTTTCAAATTCTTTGAAACCGGTTTCTGATTGCTGATAAATTTTTCCAAATTCATAAAATTTTAAATCATGCGCTTTTCTGTTTTTATTATAGGCTACAACTTCAAGCAATGAAGGCAAAATACCCGGACGCATAATGGAAAGTTCATTGCTTAATGGGTTTAATAATTTAACAGCTTTTGAAAGTTCAGCTTCCTCAAAATATGCTTCTCGAGTTAAGGAATTGGTCATTATTTCATTAAATCCCTGTGCTGATAAGTAGTTGCTGATGGTTTGTTTAATAAAATTTTTATCCGGTTTGGGCTGCACCACGGCTGCGCTATGCATTATTTCAGGAAAAGGAATATTATTAAATCCATATATTCTTAAAATATCTTCGAACACATCAATATCGCGGGTTACATCAGTTCGGTAATTTGGAATACTTAGCTCCAATCCATCCTTATTTTCAGAAATAATTTCAATATCCAGATTTTTTAAAATGGTTTTAATATTTTCATTATCAATGTCAACCCCGGCTAAGGTTCTGAATTTATTAAAAGAAAATTTTACAATTGGTAAAACTATAGGTTCAGGCTGAACATCTATTAATTCTGAAGCAATTTTTCCACCGGCATTTTCTAAAATTAAATTCGCTGCTTTTTTCAAAGCGCTCGAGGTATTCTGAGGGTCAATTCCCCGCTCAAACCTAAATGAAGAATCCGTGCTAATGGTATGCAGTTTGGCTGTTTTACGAACATTGGCCGCATTGAACCAGGCACTTTCTAAGAAAATATTTTGTGTTGTATCTGAAATGGCAGACGTTAATCCGCCCATCACCCCCGCCAAAGCCAAAGGCGCGTTATCATCCGCTATTATTAATTCTTCGCCAGTAAGTTTTCGTTCTGTTTTATCAAGCAGAGTTATTTTTTCACCCGGTTTTGAAAATCGGACGACAATATTTCCATTTAATTTATCAGCATCAAAAGCATGCATCGGTTGGCCAACATCGTGCATTATAAAATTTGAAATATCCACCACATTATTAATTGGATTTATCCCAATTGATTTTAATTTTTTTTGCAACCAATCAGGTGAAGGTTTTACTGAAATTCCTTTTATTAATAAACCGCTATAGCGTCCGCAGGCATTGCTATCATTAATAATTACGTTTAAGGGACTTCCTTTTTCGGAAGATGAAAAATTATCAGATTGTTTTATTAAAGGTCGGTTTAAAATGGCTGTTAAATCTCTTGCTACCCCCAAATGTGAGGCGGCATCTCCGCGGTTTGGGGTTAGTCCTATTTCAAAAATATAGTCGGAATCGGTTTTTATATACTCAGAAATCGGAGCTCCGGTTTTAAAGCTTGCATCCAAAATCATAATGCCATCGTGGTTTGTCCCCAGGCCTATTTCATCTTCGGCACATATCATTCCTTCCGATTCTTCGCCCCGTATTTTGGCTTTTTTCATGGTCATGGGTTCACCACTCAAAGGATAAATAGTTGTTCCGATGGGCGCTACAATAACCTTTTGCCCCACAGCCACATTGGGCGCTCCGCAAACAATTTTTAAAGGAGCATCATTTCCAATATCAACTTTGGTAAGTTTTAATTTATCTGCATTGTGATGTTGAAAAACTTCCAACACCTCTCCGACAATTAAGCCGGCAAAACCTCCTTTAACAGCTCCTGTTTCATAGATATCTTCTACTTCCAGACCACAATTGGTTAATAACTCCGCAATCTGCTCGGGAGTTTCAGTCAATGGTATATGTTCCTTTAGCCAATTAAGCGAAATCTTCATAAAAGTGGCAAAGATAATAAGGTTATTGATTTTTAAGGTATTTGGTAAATGAGTTATTTGGATTTTTGTTCCTGAAATTGCTTTTGTGTTTGGGGTCTTAAAAACGAACACTTAATCATTTTTGAATTTAATTTTTTTGGCGGTTGCGGTATCAATCGAAAAAAAATCAAATGACACTTTAGAATAATTTTCGTAATGTCGCAAGCAATCATGATAAGAAGCATTTTACAAACAGTATTTTATTTTTACCTGATCTATGATTTTTACTTTAATAAACCTGAGGTAATTATTGTTCTGTTTAGTATGTGGTTGGAGTTAAGCATGATTATTCTCACATTTATTATTCTTAAGTTCATGGCTGATGGATTTAAATCATGGGATTTTTTAGCCGGAATAGTGGTAACTATCATTCCGGTGCTTCTTACGCTGCTTTTGTTTGTCTTTATGATTTCTGAAAATTCAATGATTGACTCTTCAAAAGTGACAATATCCCTTCTACTAAGAAAAACAATTATCGGGATAGGCCTTAATCACTTCATTTCAATTTTTTTCTTTCTAAAAAACAGAGGAACGGAAACAGATTTTATGAATAACTTATTAATAAAGTTTATTTCGGTTGTCGTTATTTTACTTGCAGGTTTTTTGGTAGTTTCTTTTTTAAGCAATTTAAACCAATTAATTCTGGTTTGTTCAATTATTGCCGCACGGTTTATTATTGAAGTGATTGTAAACACAAACTCTTTTAAAAAATACCGGGAGAATAAATTTTAGCATGTTGCCAGCTGTAGATTTTTTAAAAAATTGCTTTACTTTATTTACACCAATCACCAATCCCTAATCACCTTTTTTTAAATAAACTACAAATAGTATTACTTTTGGCTTATGAAAACAAAGTTACTTTCAATACTTACATTATTTTTTGGGGTAATAAATTTTTCTTTTGCCCAAACCAATATTATTTCCACCAATCCATTGGCCGAAAAAATTATGTTGGGCAATTATAACCCCGCAACTTATAAACCTATCAAAATTTTAAACCTCCCCGATACCATTGTTAAAGGAATTAATAAAAGAATTTCGGCTGATTCATTAAAGGCATATTTGGAAGTTTTACGAACTTTTAAAAATCGGAATACGGGATCTGATACATTGTCTAAAATTAGTGGGATTGGGGCAGCCCGCCGTTGGGTATATTCTAAATTTTTACAATTTAGCAAGGCTAATGAAAACCGTTTAATCCCTTCCTATTTGCAATTTGACCAACTTATTTGCAGTCAAAATCAACACCGAAATATTTTTGCGGTATTGCCCGGCTCGGATACCACGGATAAATCCATCATAATTATTGAAGCCCATATTGACAGCCGCTGTAAGGACGTTTGCGATACCGCCTGTGTAGCCGAAGGAATGGAAGATAACGGAAGCGGAACCGCTCTGGTATTGGAACTGGCAAGGGTTATGTGTAAATACAGTTATAATCATACCATCGTTTTTTTATTAACCATTGCCGAAGAACAAGGATTGAACGGTGCCGAAGCTTTTGCTGATTATGTTCAATTAAAGGGTATAAAAGTAAAAGCAGTGCTAAATAATGATGTCATCGGTGGGGTTATTTGTGGAAAAACCGCTTCTCAACCCGGTTGTTCAGGGGCTGGTTTGGTTGACAGCCTCAATGTTCGTCTGTTTTCGCTTGGAGGGTTCAATTCATTTTATAAAGGATTGGCCCGCTATACCAAATTGCAATACAACACCCGTGTAAAACCAATTGCAAAAGTAAAAATGAATGTAAATATTATGACGCCCGAAGACCGAACTGGTAGGGGAGGAGACCATATTCCGTTCAGGCAGCATAATTATACCGCAATCAGACTTACAGCCGCCAATGAAAATGGAAATGCGGATGTAGCCAATGTTAATTACACCGACAGGCAGCATACTTCCACAGATATACTTGGTGCGGATACGGATGGCGATCAAAAAATTGACAGCTTTTTTGTAGATTTCAATTATTTGGCCAGAAATACAGTATTAAATGGCTGCACCGCTGGTATGATTGGCATTAGCCCGTCATCCCCAGATTTTTCGCTGGCTACCGATTGGGTAAATAAACTTACGGTAACTATAACCCAGCAAACCCAATATCAAAAATACAAAGTAGGTGTGAGAACAACCACCAACGATTGGGATACTGTTTATACTTTTATAGGTACATCGTTTACATTTACGGTTAGCAATCCGGCTACCTATATTATAAGTGTTTGTTCGTTGGATGGTCAGGGCGTAGAGAGTTTATTTTCCAAAGAAATACAAACAAAAATTTCAGATATTGATGATTTAAATAAACCCCAACAGCCTGTTGAATTATTACAAAACAAACCCAACCCAAGCGATGAAAGTACCATGATTACTGTGGTAGTAAACACGTTTGAAAAATATAAGGAGGCCTATATTTCAATAAATGATTTAACCGGAAAGGAAATACGCCGTATTCAGATTGAACTAATAAATGGTGTAAACGAGGTTCAATACAATCACGGATATCACCAAAGCGGCACTTTTATTTATACTTTGGTAATTGATGGAAAACCTGTAGAATCAAGAAGGATGGTTTTTAATAATTGAAAAATTTGTTGTTGTTCAACATAGCACTCAGAACATAGCACTACCTGATAAGCGTTACTGTTCCGTGTGCCTCCCTTTTTCGGTCTTCGCATTTAAATTTATATTTAAAAATATAAAAATAAGTTCCTTCGGGGCATTTTGTACCTACAGGATCTGATTTACCCGTCCAATTTATTCCATCATTTCTAGTGCCATCCATGTTTGAATAATACACTTTTTGCCCCCAACGATTATAAATTGACAAATCGTAAAGCTCCACATTTTCCATCACTATATCAAATTCATCGTTCAGTCCATCTAAACTTTCGGGGGTAAAAACATTAGGAAAAATGGCTTTAATTATAAAATCAACTTTAAACTCCATACATACCGAATCGCGGCATCCATGTTGGTTTTCGGCATACAGGCAGGGATAAAAAGTTCCTGTATCGGGCAAATAATTATGGCGTACTTTATTTTGATAATGTATATTATTTTCAGAGCCGGAGGCGGCATGTCCTAAATCCCATTTGATAGTTTTATAGCTGGTTGATTTATTGATAAAGGTAAATATTGGGCAAAATTCATCTTTAATTAAATCAATGGCAGCTATCACTTCTGTTATTTTTACAATTTTATTAATGGTATCAAAACAAGCTCGCTGATAAGGACCTTGGGGTGTATATGTTGGTGTAAATTTTATTATATGGTTTCCGGTATCATGGGCATTTAGTTTTCCTGTTTTATTAATGGTTTCCACGCTATCCGATTTTCCCAGGACCCATTTATAAAGCTGATATATTGAATCAGACTTATCATTAACTGTAAATGGTTTTCCTTTGCAAAGTGCCGAGTCAACTATAAAATCAACTTTTGGAACAGGTATAACAACTATTCTTCTTATTATTCTTTTTAGTGTTGAAGAATCGGGAAATGTGGTTTTACAATAATAGATGGCATTGCCGGCATTGGGGTTTACCACACTATCGCTGCCGAATAAATAAATATAATAAATACCGGGTTGGGTATAAGTAAATTTTACATTGGTATCCCGGTTTGTTGAAAGTTTCGACTTCATTGGATCGCCAAAATACCAGATATAATCCCTGGTTTTGGAAGAGGTGTTTTTAAATTCTGCTGTAAAAGGCACACATCCCACCGTATCGCTTACTATATCAAATTTAGGTTCGGGACCTTCTATTTTTATACTTAGTTTTACGCTATCCATACAGCCACGGGTATTTTCAACCCTATGAAAAATGGTGAATTCTCCGAAACTCTTATAAAAATGAAACGGGTCTTTTAAATAACTAGCGTTTCTAAAATCGCCAAATTCCCAAAAATAAGAGATGATACTGTCAAGCGGAGGTTTAAAATCACTATAGGATGAGTCGAAAAACTGAATAATATCATCGCAAACTATTTTTTTGTTGATGGCTTTAATTCCTGCACTTACACCACCAACATATATCTGTTTTACCAAGGTGTCAAAACAACCGGACGAATCTTTGGCGGCTAAACGGATTTTAAAAACCCCTTTGGATGAAAATTTTACTATAGGCGAAGCAGTATCATTGGCAAATCCCCGGCCATCGCCAAAATCCCATTTAAACGTTTCTTTGCCTTGCAGCTTTCTGTCAGGATCATGCCAAAAGTCGGTTCCGTTATACAAATAATTAATTTTTTCCTTGAATTTTACCTTGATACCCGGGCAAATAATAGTATCAAAATTCATGTTCATTTCATATCCGAGCAATAAAATATTATTAAATTTATCATAGCACGTGTTCTTATTTTCAATCAAAAAATAGAGATTATAAGCACCTGCTTTTTTATAAATATGCTCCGGCGGACGAAGAATTGTATCGCCGGGAGAAACCACAAAAGTATCTATTTTTGAATTATCACCCCAATTCCAAATCATGAAAGAAATATCTTTTTGAATAGAATCATAGATAATTGGCTTTACTTTGGCAGGTATGCATTTTCCTGAAGCATCAAACATCGCATCCGGTTCGGGCAGCATCCGGAACCAATTATGATACCAAATGGTATCATAACATTCACGGCTTGGGTCAATATAATAATCGGAAGTATCGCAAGGTGTTCGATAAATTTTTTTGTTCCCGTATTTAATGGCAAAGCCTACGGTAACCCATCCGTTTTTGTCACAGGTTTTTTGGTAATATTTAACCGGAGTATTGGGTAAAAAATTGTTTCGTCCGCAGGCTGAGTCGGTATTTATTTTAATTTCGATAGATGGGCATAAAGTATTATAAAAAAATATGCGATACTCGGGTTTAATCCCCAAACATTTTCTATCCGCATCGTAAGCAAACGTGAAGGTATCGGGTTTTACTACATTAATAAATCCTTCTATTATGCCATCACAGCCATAGTCAAGGTCTTTGATAGTGAGTTTCCATTTGCGGCAAATTTTATTTACATAAAAATGTTTCCCGAATGAATCCGTTGCATAATTGCATTTGGTATTAACATTGATATTATTTTTACGACTTGTGGTACATTGCGGCGCAAGGTTATCACCAAAGTTCCATAAAAAACTTACCCGTTTTATACCATAGCGTACGTCCTTTTCGCAAAACAAAACGGTGTCTTTATTTTGGCATTGTTCATCGTTTAGTACGGTAATATCCGGCAATATTCCAACTACTTCAATCGAATCGTATTTGAATGTTTTTATACAACCGCCATAGGTAATCGTAAGCTCAATCAGGCTTTTACCAAGGTTTGGCGGCGAATAGTATAATAGTTTTCCGGCTATTTGTTTGTTCCCTATTTTCCATTCGTAAAAAGCATCCAGTAAGCTATCATTATTCTCAAACCTGAATTCCTGACCATAACATTTGCGGTAAGCATCTTTGGTAATATTAAATTTAATTTGATGAAGAATTATTTCTATCAGGGTATCCTTGCTGGTTCGGCAGCCGTTTCTTTGAACAAATGTTAAACTCACTTTATAAAAACCGGAGGATTTGTAATAATGATATGATAGCAGGCTTTTGGTAATTGTATTTTTTCCATCACCCCAATCATATTTGCGGCTTATTATTTCACCGGTATCCTTGCTTGTCATATCTTGAAACTGAGCCAGAGCCGAATCACAGCCGCTAAACGGGGTGACAAGAATTACAGGAATTACATCGGGCAAAATTTCAATTTCAACTTCCTTTTTGGCTTTGCAATCCTTATCGTTGGTTAGTTCAATGGTTATTTTAAAGGTACCTTTATTTTTGTAGGTATGACAGACCACATGACCCATGGGTGGATTATTGGTTAATGTTTGGTCTCCGTCATCCCATAATATTATTCTTTTTTTAATATTTATTCCGGCATCGCCACCAATTGAACTATCAATAATACACACCTTGTTTTGCGAAAGGCAATAGATATTATCCGATTTTAAGGAGGTGCGAAATTGGGGTAATTTATATACCGTAATTTGTTTGGAAGCAGTGCAAGTGCCACCACCGGTAAGCGTTATGGTAACTTTAATATTTTTAATTCCGGCGGATGAATATTTATGATTAAAGTTTTTTTGGGTTGAAGATGTTGCGTCGCCCATATCCCATACCACCGACTGAATACCCGCACTTGCCGTAACATCAAAGTTCATTAATTCTTCTTTACACACAATATCTGAGGAAACTATGGCGCAGGTTTGAGCCTTTACTTGAAAAAGGGTTAATGTTAGAATTAAGGCTAAAATGAATTTTAACATCGGTGTAAATCCGTTTACAATAATAAACTTTTAAAGTTAAGATTGATGTTCAGGGGAAGGTAAAGTTTGAGGGTGAGGTGAGATTCTTGGGGACACTAATCAGGGCGATAGATTTTGAATTCAGCACTCAACCACATTCCAAACTCAAATGCAATCTCAGGATGAGCATAAGTTCCTCCATATCTTCCGGCTGTTGCTTTTAATCCGATGGAATTTGTTTTCTCCTGCCATTCTTTCACACTGATTTTGTAATTGTTCAAACCTGCCTGACTTTTAATTATGGCGAATGCGCCATAATTAAAAGATGGATGTAAACACTTTCCCAAATGCCAAGGAATTCAACTTGCGAAGCCGATCCACTGACCTGCGGACATAATAAATCTGTTAACTCCTGCTTCCTTTTCAATTACCCCGAATTCGGGGTAATTGAAATCAGCGTTATTGATTGACTCCCAAATAGAAAGGTATTCCAGCGTGTTTTTTGTAGTTATCCATTTTCCGATAAGTCCACTCCCTTCATTGAAATTACTTGTCATATTAGTTAAGCAGATAAATTCCGTTTCGCCTTGGCTGATGATAGTAATTTCAATTCCCTTTACATTAATGGTTTTATTTTTTACCATATAAAATCCTGATTATTTTAAGTGATTCAATTCCAATTTTTACTGCCACTGCCATACCTGCTGTGAAGGGTAAAGATGAAACACTGGCGCAGGTTTGAGCCTTTGCTTGAAAAAGTGTAAATGTTAGAAATAAGACTAAATGGAATCTGAACATGGGTTTAAATCCGTGTACAATAATAAAGTATTAAAATTAAGATTGGTGTTCAGGCAAAGGTAAAGTTTGGGGGTGAGGTTGGGTTTCTAATCCAGGGTAACACGATTCACGGCTTTCGATACCAGGGCTTATGATTAGGGCTACCGGGACACCTTAAGACCCCATTCTTTTTCTTATAGATATCTTGGCTTAGGAGAAAACATGGATAAATAGTTAAATTTTACTAGATTATGATAATCAAACATCAAAGTATTACTTTATTTTTGAACAAATTAATCGAAATATACCGTGAAGCAACTTTTGATTTTTCTAGCCGTAATTACCTTTAATAATACCATTAATGGTCAAACGAATATTGGAGGAACTTTAACTAAGGATACAAAACTCTCTCTCGCTGGTAGTCCATACAGCGTCAATAGTAATTTGGGAGTTCCTACTGGTATTACTCTTACCATTGAATCAGGCGTAATATTAAATTTTAACGGCTCGTCCCAATTGATTGTACAAGGTACTTTAACTGCCAAAGGCACTGCCAATAATTCTGTTACATTCAATGGAAAAGGAGGTTTGATGTTTCAAAAAACAAATTTGAGTTTAAGCAGCTTGGAATTCATTAAGTTAAATAATTCTATAATTAACCTGAATGGAGGCACTGACACCTTAATAGGAAATTTAAATATCCCATATCTCGAAGCTACAAATTCTGAATTTATAATTAATGGGTATAATAAAGGATTTGGAAATGTTAATTTGACAAATGCCAATTTGAACCAAACAAAATTTTCAGCTTCATTTAATCCATACGCTGTTGTCAATATTAATAATTCAAAAATTAATGGAGGCCAGTATATCTTTGCTAGATCTGCAATTTTAACAAATGACACAATCTCCAATGCGAGTTTAAACCATAGTGGTTCTAATGAACTAAATTTAAGTAAATCAATTCTGGTTAATACAGTTGTTACAAATAATGCAAAATTCAATATGTACGATTGTGCCTTGTATAATTCATTTATCAATACAGCCAATTCATTAATTTCTATCGAAAACTGTATATTTAATTCAGATGTAAATAATAAAAATAATACAATAATTAGAGCTGGTAGAGGTATAATTCGATATTGCGAGTTCAATGGTTCAGGAGTAATTTTAGCCATTGAAAGTGGTGGAATTAATTATAGTAACACAGATAGTTTTATTGTTTCCCATTCCAATTTTAATGGGTTTAATGAGTATTTTAAATTTAGTTATACCACTTACAATCCTAAGCCTGACAGGATAAAAATTAACAATTGTAATTTTATGGATAAACAAAACAGCTTTTATATTTATAATAAAATGAACTATACCATAAATGCTAAAAATAATTATTGGGGTACTACTTCTGATTCGATAATTGACACTCGTATTGTGGATTATTGGGATGATATTTTAACCGGTATCGTTGAATACAAGCCAAAAAAGAATGAACGTATCAATAGTGAATCTTATATACAAATTGCCTCGGTTTACACAGATCCTGTTCATATACTTCCTAAGAATTTACTCAAAATAATTACAAATGTTTCAATTAGTGGATATGGAGAATTAATAAATCATAGTTACAGGATAAAAAACGATACCATTTATATCGAATCTTGCTATGGCCGAACATTTGGATACAAACCAGCAACAGTAAAGGATACATTAGAAATTGGCAACTTAAAATCGGGCGATTATGTAATTTGTTTTAAAGCAAATATTTCATCTGAGAAAGTCAATTGTATCAGTATTAATTCAGACTTAAAAATATTTCCATTAAAGGTTAATACTCTCACTTTTGAGCCTCAATCTATACTTATAAAAAATAATGTAACTGGTCTTAATACTCAAATTATTTCACAGATATTGATAAATGGCAATGCTAAATTATTAAGCAGTTCAAAGTTAATTATAAATGGTACTATTTTTATTACTAACTGTTATTATTCTGACGTAGAAAGTCCTCCTTTTTTAAAATCTGATACTATAAACGTTGGGGTTTTAGATTTAGAAAAATATGTCGTTCAGGTAATCTCAAATTTATCGTCCGATGAAAATAACTGTACGATTATAAATAGTAAAACCCTCTATAAAGAATTTACCATTAGAAAGACCAGAATTGAAATTAATTCAATTACTGTAAATCCTAAATTACCAAAACCAAAAGAAGTTTTTAAGATTACTGCTGATTTAACTATGATGTCATCAACCTATAATTTAAATCAGGTACAAGAATTAATAGGGGATACCCTGTTTTTAAAAACCTGTTATTTTGATGATGGAAGATTGACAGAAATTAATATCAATAATGAATATTCACTTTCAATTCAAAAAGGCGGAAAATATGTAATTAAATTAACAATTATTAATACTGAGAAATTGGATAATTGTATAGCTGCGAAGATGCAAACCCGCTTTGCAGAATTAGAGATAAGCCCGGATGGTACTACTAAGATAAATGAAATAGGCAACCCCCATTCCGTTTATCCCAATCCATTTTCAAACTCTATTACTATCCAAAATCTTTTTGTAAATAAATTATCAATATATAATTCATTGGGTCAAAAATTGGAGGAAAAATTAGTCAATAAACCAAACGAGACTATTGAATTGGGTTCTTTATCAAATGGTATCTTTTGGGTCTATTTGCAATTACGGGATGGAACCGTTATACGTGAAAAACTAATTAAATGCGATTAATCAAAATGGCAATAGAATATTTTGTTGAATAATTGACATAAATGTCAAATCTATATTAAATTCAATCCTTCCCCCCAATCAGTGTTATCGTGCCATGCACACTTTCCCGTTTGGCCTCACAACTGTATTTATAGGTAAAAATATAAAAATAAGTACCATCAGGATATGGGTCCGAAACTATGTTGGGTCGGCCACGCCAGTTGTTGCCATCATCTCCTTCGCCGTCAATATCGGTTTCAAAAA
>CAYHCM010000105.1:0-11901 GCA_964355045.1 uncultured Chitinophaga sp.
CCAAAGGAGATTCAATATGTAAATGGGATCCGTTTAACGCGGTAATTGTAAGTGATGTTCCAGGAAAAGTATTGTACAAGGATATTGTTGACGGGCTTACATATCGTGAAGAAATAGACGAACAAACCGGTCACGTTGAAAAAGTGATGATAGAAAGCAAGGACAAAAAATTAGTTCCCGTTCTTGAACTAACCGGAAAGGGCGAAGAAATTATTAAAGAATTTAACTTGCCGGTAGGTGCACACATTGTGGTAGAGAACGGCGAGAAAATTAAAATTGGTACTATTCTTGTAAAAATACCGAGAACCCTTGGAAAAACAGGTGATATTACCGGTGGATTACCTCGTGTTACTGAATTGTTTGAAGCGCGAAATCCTTCAAATCCTGCTATTGTTTCTGAAATAGAAGGAATTGTTCAATATGGAGGAATAAAAAGAGGAAACAGGGAGATCACAATTGAATCGAAAGACGGTTTACGGAAAAAATACCTTGTTCCGTTATCCAAACATATTTTGGTACAGGATGGTGATTTTATAAAAGCGGGATTCCCGCTATCCGACGGAGCTATTACCCCTCAGGATATCTTAAGTATTCAGGGACCGGGCGCCGTTCAGCGATATATATTGAATGGAATTCAGGAAGTTTATCGCTTACAGGGTGTAAAAATTAACGACAAGCATATTGAGGTTATAGTTCGTCAGATGATGCAGAAAGTACAAATTGTAGAACCCGGGGATACTAAATTTTTGGAAGGCGAGTTTGTTGAAAAGCTGGACTTTAAAGAAGAAAACGACTGGATATATGATGAAAAAGTTGTAGTAGAATCAGGTGACAGTGAAACGCTAAAAGCCGGCCAAATAGTGAGCTTACGCCGTTTGCGTGATGAAAATTCAAGTTTGCGACGAAAGGATTTGCGAATCGTTCAGGTTCGTGACGCCATTCCGGCCACATCATCCCCATTGCTTATGGGTATTACCCGTTCGTCATTGGGAACATACAGTTGGTTAAGTGCAGCATCTTTCCAGGAAACTACCAAAGTATTGAACGAAGCAGCCATAGCCGGAAAAGTGGATATGATGCTTGGATTGAAAGAAAATGTTATAACAGGACATTTAATCCCAGCCGGAACAGGAATGAGAAGTTACCAAAATTTAGTGGTAGGCTCACGTGAGGAGTATGATTTATTAATGGCTTCAAAGGAAGCGGATAAAGAAGTTGAGGTTGAAATGAGTGTGGAATGAGTTCTGAGTTCTAAGTTCTGAGTTCTATGTTAATAGCAGCCGGAACTTAGAACTCAGAACTAAGAACATAGGACTTTTAAAAAAACATGGCCAATAAAGAAAAAGAAAACCAACTGGATATTGAATTATCCGAAGAAATAGCCGAAGGGATTTATTCCAATCTGGCTATTATATCCCATTCCAATGCGGAGTTTGTTGTGGATTTTGTAAGGATGTTGCCGGGTGTGCCAAAGGCAAAAGTAAAATCACGCATAGTGCTTACACCTCAACATGCCAAACGCCTGTTGATGGCCTTGGGCGAAAATATAAACAAATACGAGGATATTTTTGGAAACATTGAAATGCACGAAGGCCATCAGGGATTCCCGATGAATTTCAGCGGGCCGGTAGGGGAGGCATAAATTTTTTAAAAGGAAGCCTTCCTTCTAAAAGGAAGGCTTCCTTTATATAACTTTTTGAAGAAGGAAGGCTTCCTATTAGAAGGAAGCCTTCCTTTTGATAATAAAAAGGTTTGGTTTTGAAAATAAATCAAACCTTTTTTTGTTTGCAATGCAACTTTAGTCACTTATAGGAGTCTATATAGAAACCAGCTTTAATGAAACGATTTTTACAAACGATTTTACTCATCCTTTTTCTTTTTCAGGGGCAGGCCTTTGCAACCCATAGTATGGGAGGTGAAGTAACCTACAGATATTTGGGAGGTTTAAAATATGAAATAACTTTTAAGTTTTACAGGGATTGTAGAGGCATTTCCATTGATAGTATAAGTGCACAAATGAGAGGTAATGTTGGAACAGCTTCAAAATCAAAAAGGCTTACCCCAACGCGGATAAGTATTAAAGATGTTTCTAATTATTGTAAAAAAAACTCAAACCCTTGTGGGAAAGCAAATACAATAGGTTCAAATTTAGGAATCGAAGAACATTTATTCCGCGATACGATTGATTTTGATAATGCCGATTCAGCTTTTAAAAAATGCTGTGTTGTTCAGTTGGGGTTTGGTCAATGTTGCCGCATAACTTCTGAGGTTTTTTGGGTATATGGTGAATTGAATATTTGCACTGCCCCTAAAAACAGTTCTCCTGTTTTAACTAGTGTGCCTTCAAATATTCTATGTTGTAACCAACCTTTTTATTATAATAATGGAGCTGTTGATAGCATAGACTTGGATTCATTATCCTATTCATGGGCAGACCCCTTTACAAGCTGGACAGCCAAAACTACCTGGGGAAGCGGTAAAAGTTCAAAGAGTCCTTTTGCAGATTACTTCCCAAGTGGTTATGATAAAAACAAAGGTCCGAAACCAGATGCCGATCCTCCGATTGGAACCTATTTAGATCCTGAAACCGGAGATTTAATATTGACCCCAACTGATTGTTCCGATGTAACAAATGCTTCAATCAAAATCTCAGAGTGGCGAAAAGACAGCACCGGAACCTATAAAAAAATTGGGGAAGTAAGTCGCGATATGGTATTTTTCGTTGTATCATGTTCTGCAAATAATCCACCGATATTAAACGGACCTTATAGATATGAAGTCTGTGCCAATCAAAAAATATGCTTTACTGTTGTTACTTCCGATAAACAAGTCATTCCTCCACCTCCGGCAAAACCATATCCGCCTGACACAGTTTTAATTTCATGGAATAGAGGAATTAATAAAGGGGCAACTTTTAAAATTTTAGATTCCACAGCCCGTTTACAAAAAGGCCAGTTTTGCTGGACACCCAAAGAATCGGATGCGAGTGATTTGCCATACACATTTACAGTAACAGCAAGAGATAATAATTGCCCGATGAATGGTATTTCAATAAAATCCTATTCCGTAAGGGTGAAAAAAAATGCTAAGACTTCCGTTATTAAAAAGCATATCAAAAACGGATTGTATGAAATTAAAAGTGAAAAAGAAGCAGGGTTTAAAGGCACTGCAACCTATAAATGGTATATTAATGATAGTGTTAATAGATATTTAGATACTGCATATTATTTTTACTCAGTCAACCCATTACAATCAAGCCGGCAGGTGGACAGTGTTCAGTTTTATAAAGGCGGAAAATATATAATTGTTCATACCATTAATAACCCACCTTTAAATTGTCCAACAACCTATTTTGACACAATTAAAGTAGGTCCCGTTACGCCAATTTTAAAAATGAATCCATCTGGTTTTCAACAAAAATGGGCCTGTAAAAATGCCATTGATACCATTTTCCCAAGTGTGAAAAATGCCAAAAAACCGGTGAAATATAAATGGAGTTCATCATCAGCCGATACCTTGCCTTATATAATTGTTAAATATAAAAGGGATACTACATTTAGGGTGGATGTATATGATAGCGCAGGATATCATCAGTTTGCCGAATGGAAAATATTTTTATATCCGGAACCAAAGTTAGTAGAGAAAAAGGATATTTCAATATGTAATGGTGATACGGTTTCCCTTTCGGGTTCTGCATCAAACTATATTGATACCGTTTATTGGAAATGGTTTTTCAATGGAAAGTTGATAAGTACAAATCAAAAGATTAGCCTTTGGCAAACGGGTATTTACAGTTTGAAAATATCAGATACCACAAAATGTTTTTCGAAATCTGACAGCATTAAGGTGAGTAATATGGTAGTAACCATAGGTAAAGGAATGGAAAAAACAGCTTGCCTTGGCGATACGGTTTCGCTTTCGGATACCGCTTCCAAAATATCGGGCCCAAAATTTTGGAAATGGTTTTTTGCAGGAAAACAAATTAGTACGGATTCAAATATTAAGATTGTGGAACTGGGTAAATACAGTTTGGAAATATCAGATTCAAATAAATGTTTAACCTGGCGAGATACGATTGAACGAAAAAATATGATTTTAAATGCTGATGCCGGCTCTGATATCAAGGTTTGTCAATATGAAACGGTTGTTTTTAATGCAAATGGATTGGATACCACAAATGGCAATACCGGAGGCTATTTATGGTATCGGGAAGATTTTACTCCACCTGCATTTTCTAATAAAAATACATTTCAATTTCCATTTAATAAGGATGGAAGAATGATTTTGCAATTGCAGCAAATGAAGGGAACACTTATATGTGCTGATTTAGATACGGTTTATTATTCATTCCGTCAATTGCCGGAAGTTATTTTAAGAAATGGCACAATTTGCCAAAACGAAACCGAACTGGATTTACAGAACATAATTTTAAAACCCACCAATTCTGCAAAAGGTGTATTGACTTGGCAACTGATAAAAACCTTGAAAAAACCGGGTGGCAGTGCAAATTCGTTAACCGACCTCGTTTATGATAAAGACCCCACAACCAACAATAGTTATTATTTGAAAGTGGACAAATCAACCATAGATTTGAATGGAAAATTTAAAGATTCTGTAATTTTAGGTTTAACTTACAAAGATGAATTTGGATGCCAGAATGCTTCTTCCAATAATTCAAATGTTATAATACGAAGTAATATTGAAGTAACCTTAATATATGATGAACTCAAGCGATGCCACGGCGATTCGGTTACCTATATTTCCAACGATTACGGGGTAAATTATTATGGTGGACTTTGGTTTACGCTAACCGATTCATCCAATTATTTAAAATGGCCGCAAGGTCATTTGATACAGATTTATGAAAAGTTAGGAACAGCATCCCTTGACCCAAAAGGGGGAAAATACAGAATGAGATACCTACTTGAAAACAACCAATGTTTTTCATCAAAAGATGCGTTGCTTAAGATTGTTCCTTACCCGACTATTGCCTGGACACAGACAGACAAAGGCGATTCCATAATTTTAAAAGATAATTCAGCCAATGCAGAACGAAGGGAATGGTTTGTAAATTCAAAAAAGAAAAGTGAGTTGGCTTCCATTATTATTTCAAAACAGAATGCCAAAACCTTTACTATTTTGCTAAAAGTTTTTAATACCACTTGTGAGACCGATAGCATTATTAAACCAATAATTCAGATTGGAATAAATAATTTGAATCCTTCAAAATTTTCAATTTCACCCAATCCGGTAAAAAAGGATTTATTAATAAAAACATCTATAGATTATCCATATTGCATAGAAATTATTAATAACCTTGGGCAAACTATTTTTATTAAAAACAAAGCTAATAAAGTTGAAACGATTAATGTTTCAGGGCTTCCGGATGGTATTTATAATCTTCTTATCAAAACCCCATATGCCATATTAATGCAAAAGTTTATAAAAACCGCAGATTAGTTTGCAACCTTATGTAAGTTTGACTATCTAATAGGAAAATAGATAGAAAACTTATGCAACGAAAAATACTATTATCCTTCATTTTTAATTTTCTTTTTGCTATTGGAAGTATGGCCAGCCACATGGCCGGTGGAGATATATCTTATAGATATTTAGAGAAAAATAAGTTTGAGGTTACCTTTAAGTTATACCGAGATTGCAGAGGTGGGGCAATATTAGTTCCTAAATTTGGTCTCTGGTGCGTTAGTACCAGTAGTTTTATTACCCTTACTCCAACACTTATTAGCATTCGCGACATCTCTACTGTTTGCAGAACATGGGTTAACACATGTAGTCCTCCAAATAAAAGCATCAGTTCAACCATGCCGATATTTGAAGAACTATGTTACAAGACAATTTTAAATTTTTATGGGAATGAATCTGCATTTCAAAATTGCTGCATTATAAAAATCGGAATGGGGGAATGCTGCCGATCTAGTGGAATAACATCGGGTGCAGCAGGAGAAGATTTTTGGGTTACCAGTACTCTGGATCTATGCAAGGCACCAACCAATTCGTCGCCTGAATTTTTATTAGAGCCAGCATTTATTATGAATTGCAATCAGCCTGCATTTAGAAATAATAATGCTAAAGATACAGTTGATGGTGATTCAGTTTCCTTTAACTGGACTGAACCTATGAAGAACTGGACAAGTAAAGTTACATGGTCAGGTGCAAGAAGTTATAAAAGTCCTGTTAGTGATTATTGGCCAGCAGGATATGATAAAAATAAAGGTCCAAAGCCAGATGCCGATCCACCTATAGGAACTTATTTAGATCCTGAAACAGGGATATTAATTTTTACACCAACCGACTGTTCGGAAATTACACAGATAGCAATTATGGCAAAGGAATGGCGAAAGGACAGTACCGGAAAATATCAGCTCATAGGAGAAGTAACCAGAGATATTAGATTAATGGTTTTTCAATCGAGCAATAATGCTCCACTTATAAGTGGCCCATATAGATATACCGCTTGTGAAGGTTTGTCTATAGTAATAAATATTTCTACTGATGATAAACAATTTATTCCGCCACCTCCTGCCAAAGCTGCTCCACCTGATACTACGAGTATTACATGGGATTATGGAATAAAAGAGGCAGCTTTAAATCATGTGTCAGATACAGTAAGGCTCAGGGTTGGCCGGTTTACCTGGACACCACCCATAGGTTCTGCATCAACAATGCCTCATAATTTTACTATAAAAGTAAGCGATAATTCTTGTAACTCAAATGGAATAAGTTATAAAACCTTCAGTATCAAAGTTAATAAAAAAATGAAGGTCAACCATCAATTGAATAAATTAAAAGATAATGTATATCTGGGAACGGGTGGAATGGACACAAGTTTTAAATTTGGTTACTCGCAGTGGTGGCAGGTGCTTGATTCTAATGGGAATTATATTAGAACCGTTAATAATAATCTTAATCAGTATAGCTTAAATCATATTATAAAACCTTTTGACAATAAACATACAGCCGATTCCATTATTTTTTTAAGAAACGGGAAGTATATAATCTCTCATCGAATATTTGCTAATTCATTTTGTACCCCCACACTATTTGATACAATAACAATAAAGAATATACCCTTTGAGGTTTCTATATTGTCAGCTATTGATACCATTGTTTGCCAATATTCTAAAATCAGGTTTTATGCTAAAGTAAGCAGAGGCCAAAAACCAATTAAATACACATGGAAAATAGATGGTAAATTAACTAATGACACACTGGCCTATATTGATTATGCCGGATTAGGAAATGTGTTTTATGAATTGGAGGTAAAGGATTCAAACAATGCTATTAATTCAACTTCTTTGCGTGTTTCGCTTAAATCGTTACTCCCCAAATTTAAAACGGGAAATGATACGACCCTTTGCATAAATGAAAATTTAAAAATAAAAGCAATTCCATTAACCAAATATGAATATATTATAAAATGGCTATGGACAAAGGATGGTATAATTGTAAGTAATATAGATTCATTAAAGACTAAAACTGCGGGTACTTATATAGCTATGGCCGAAAACAGTGATGGTTGTTTTTCTTTTGACACATTAAAACTTGCAATAGCACCCAACGTCAAACCAGAATTAATTAGTGGCATATATTGCCAAAATAAAAATGAACTCAATCAAAGTGAAATTATTTTAAACCCTCCAAATTTAAACCAATATACCAATATGGAATGGTCGCTTATTAAATCCTTGAAAGATAAATTCGGGAATTTAAATTCAGTTGGCAAATTGGTAAAAGATATAGATTCTACAGCCGGATATAATTTTAAAATGCAGTTCGGAAAAGATTTAATTGATTTGGATAAATCGAATAAGGATTCTTTAAAATTTGTACTCACAGCCACCGATAGTTTCCATTGTAAAACCAATGATACCATGACATTGGTAATATTGAAAAGCCCTGAAATATCAACCCTTGCCAATCAAAACTACTGTTGGGAAAATGCCATTGATTTAACAAAAAATACAACTTCAAACCTGCAGGTATTATATATGGCCGAAAACAAAACCGGCTATGATATGTGGCCAAAAGAAGGGGAAATAACAAATGGTTTTATAAAAGAAAAATACATGAAACCTAACGGAGGAAATTATTTTGTAAAGTTAAAATCATCCAATGAAATGTGTGAGGCTGTGGATTCAATAAATTTGTTGATAAACCCAATGCCTTTGCCAAGAGTCAGCATAAAAACATTCGGCGATTCGGTTATTTTTACAGATATTTCATTAAATACAACTTCGCGGAAATGGTATGTAAATGCTGTTTTTAAAACCTCCGACAAAAGTTTTGTTTTATCTAAAACCTTTGCTCATCTGAAGCCAATAAATTTAGAACTAAAAAATGCAAGCTGCAATTCGGATACTTTTTTTACAGTGAAAACGCTGACTATTGAAAACCCTAAATCCGATTTAATAAAAATTTACCCCAATCCGGCCACTAATATTTTAACAATTGAACAATCAAAGCCTCTTAATAATGGCTTCTTTGAAATTTATAATACTATTGGCGAATTGGTTTTATCAGGGTATTTAGTAGAGAAGGAAACCCTTGTAAATATTGAAAATTTTACAAGGGGTTTGTATTTTTTAAAGGTTAAAAATGAGAAAATAAGTTTATCGTTTCAGTTTATAAAAGAGGAATAGGTATTGAGCACTAAGCAAAATTTCAAATTTCAAAAAAGCAGTTACCACTATGAACAGAATATTACTATCCATCACACTTTTTCTATTTTCAGTAAACACCTTTGCCACACCGGCCACCGGTGGAGAAATAACTTATAAATATATCGGCAACAATCAATTTGATGTTACTTTTATTTATTACCGTGATTGCAGAGATGATAGTTTAATTGAACCTTTTTTTAGTATGCGGTGCATGGCTACCGGAAAAACATTAAATATAACAGCATACAGAGTTTCAATCAGAGACCTTTCTACAGCCTGTGACACCATGGCTAAATGCAGCCCATCTAATTTTAAGATAAGCACTACTAATCCGATTTTTGAAGCACATATTTACACAGCCAGACTTGATTTTAATAGTGTCTATTCCGATTTAAAAAATTGTTGTACCATAAAATTAGGCATGGGTTATTGTTGCAGGCTTGGCACTACCACCGGATCTTCTGGCGGTGCTTTTTGGGTAACAAGTACTTTAGATCTTTGCAAAGCACCAACCAATTCTTCGCCTGTATTTTCTTCAGTTCCAATGTTTGTGGTAGCCGCTAACCAAGCCTTGTATTTGAATTTTGCTGCCCAGGATACCATGGATGGAGATTCCTTATCCTATAGCTTTACCAATCCTATGCAAAACTGGGTTGGAAAAACTACTTGGTCAGGAGGGTATAGTTCAACTTACCCCATGAAAGCTTATTTTATTGGTACCACTAAACCACCCTATTCAAATCCGAATTTGGATCCTCCGGTTGGAATTTATATTGATACCTCAACCGGAACTATAATATTAACCCCAACTGAAGTAGATCAAGTATCTATTTTAGCGGTATCAGTAAAGGAATGGCGCAAAGACAATGCCGGAAAATACATTCAGATAGGGGAAATAATACGGGATGTGAAGATATTTGTAATTGCATCACCTGCCAATAATCCACCTAAAATAACGAACAAAATATTTCAATATAGCGTATGTGCAGGAACTAAATTATGTTTTGACATAACCACAGAAGATAAAGTTTATGTTCCGCCACCACCTGCAAAAACTCCACCACCAGATAGCATAACACTTACATGGAATGCCGGAATAAAAGGCGCAACGTTTACTATTAATAATAATAAAGCGCGGGAAAAAAGGGCTACTTTTTGCTGGACTCCTCAGGAAAAGGATGTGAGTGACATTCCCTATTCATTTATTGTTAAAGCTCAAGATAATCATTGCCCGATAAACGCCGTAGCAAATAGAATATTTACGATAGTCGTGCAGCCTGATGTCAAAGTGAATCATAATATTGAAAAACTAAACGACCATACATACATTGGTAAAGGTGGGGTTGATTCAGGTATAAACGCCAAATATACCCAATTTTGGCAGGTCTTAGATTCAACCGGGAAATCCTTAAATATTTTAAATCATAATTATCGGAACGGGTTATTTTTTATCATGAAGCCAAATAATATCAATCATTCAACAGATACAATTATCTTCAGAAGAAATGGGAAATACATTATCAATCATGTGGTATCAATCATCGGCTACTGCACAAAATCATTTATGGATACAGTAATTGTAAAAAATATTTCAATGGAAGTTTCGCTTTCTTTATATGGTGATACAATCGTATGCAAACAAACAACTATCAGAATTAATGCAAAAGTTACAAACGGTGTAAGACCCTTTAAATACAAATGGAAAAAAGATGGAAAGATAACGGCTGATACAACGGAGTTTATAGATTTCACGGCCTTAAACACTTTCCTTTTGGAAGTGGAAGTTAAAGATTCAGGCGATAAGCTAAATTCAACATCACTTTATGTAAATGCCGGATATTCAAAGCCAAAGTTTAAAACCAATAATGATACGCTTGTTTGTGAGGAAACAGAATTAAAACTAAAAGCAATTCCACTTACCAAGGTTGAAAATATTAAAAAGTGGGAGTGGAGAAGCAGCGCAATTCTAATAGGAATTACCGATTCCTTAAAAACCAAAACTGCAGGAATATTTAGTATCAGAGCTGAAAATGGTAACGGGTGCTATGGCTATGATACAGTAATTATTACTAATTTTAGAAAAACAAAATTAGTGCTGAAAGATGGAGAATATTGCCAGGATAAAAATGAATTGAATCAAAATGAAATAATTTTAAGTCCGGGGAATTTGGGTATTTATTCCAAAATGGAATGGACCTTATTAAAATCCTTAAAAAATAAATCTGGTAGAATAAATTTACTTACAGATTTGTTATCAGACGAAGACCTATCTTCCAACTATTTATATAAAATTAAATTTGATAAAAGCCTCATAGATTTAAGCAGTTCCAAAAAGGATAGTTTGAGATTTTCGCTGTTGGCAACGGATAGCTTTAGCTGTTTATCGGCGGATACTATGACCATACAGCTTATCAAAAATCCTTCGCTTTCATTTAATAAAAATCCATTCATGATTTGCAGAAATAATTCGGTTGATTTAAATTCAAATCTTATCACAGATGGAGTTGCCAAATGGATTGCCACAAACGCAGCGTTATATAATATTTGGCCTGATTCAGGTGAAATAAGCAATGGAAAGATTAAAGGAAAATACTTTAAGCCGGATGGAGGAACTTTTCTGTCCATAGTAATTTCGGATTTTGAAGGATGTAAATCTGCCGGTTCAATTGATTTAGCGGTATTTTCAAGTCCTATTCCACTTGTAAATTATATGTTGTATTCCGATTCAATAAAGTTTACGGATAATTCACTTTATGCCACAAATCGAAAATGGTATTTGGATAATGTATATGTAGATAATACCAGGGCAATAGTATTTACCCAAAAGGCAGTGAATAATAAGCCGCTTCGACTTGATTTGAACAACTCTCAATGCGTAAATGATACGACCCTAATCATTCAAACATTGGAAATTACGAAGCCCAAATCCAGCCTTATCACAATTTACCCCAACCCCGTAAACCAAACCCTAACAATAGAAACTAGCCAAACCAAGCCTTATAAAATAAGGGTTTTGAATACACTTGGGCAAATAGTATTGTTAAAAGACTTGGATTATGTTACTGAAATTTTGGAAGTTTCCAATTTATCAAACGGAATTTATTTTTTAGAAATAGAATTTGAGAAAAGTATTAGCCGGCTAAGGTTTGTGAAGGAATAAGCACAGGTTTTAACTTTTCCAAAGTTTTAGAACTTTGGAAAAGTTTTTGAACAAAGGAAA
>CAYHCM010000106.1:0-11599 GCA_964355045.1 uncultured Chitinophaga sp.
TTGTCTTTGTGAAAAATACTATAATAACAAAAAATAGGAACTATTTTTTAATCTATTTTAATCTGAAAAAATTTTCAATCTGTGAATCTGTGGCCTTTATTTTGGTATAAAAGTTATCTTTTTTGAAATTGGTATTGGTATCAATACCCTAGCACTACCATATAACTTGGCTACGAATTGTTGATTGAACTTAGTAGAAATGTTCTTCAACTCGAAAATTAACCTTATTACCTTATTTTGAATTGGTCATTTAATAAGGTATGAGAGGTCTGTTACACGCCAAAATTTTTTCTACTAAGGTTAGAGAATTTCTCACTCTAAATCCTGTAATGCCGTTTTTATTAACTTTTCCAAAGTTCAAAACTATGGAAAAGTTTTAACGCCATAGATTTGTAAAGTTTTAACCCCGGAATTTGATAAATTTTAACCTCTTTGATTTTAACCCCTTTAAAAGAAGTCTTAAATTTTTGTAATAAACTTTAATTAACTCCTGCAATTTTTTTAGGTTAATTTTCGTTCTGGGTACATGCCTCGTCTCCTAACCCTTTTTGCTTCATTATTTTTTGCAATAGCTGTATTTGCGCAAAATGAACAATTGATTTTGTATGACGCCAATACGTTTGCAACCATTACAAAACCTGCAAACGAGAATGTTGCTGACCTCGAAGGATTAAAAGCCTTAAATTATACCCAAACCTGGCAAATGCCTTCACAAGCCATGTTTTGTCCGGTTCAAACATCCCGGTTTTCTGATATTCAAGCCTCATGCAATTTTATGAATAATGAACAATATCCGGCCTCAGCCGCTGTAAAAATTGTAGCCATACATGGTGATACCACCTGGGACAAATGCAGCGGAATGATGGTGGGTACCCGATATGTACTTACTGCTGCTCATTGTGTGGTTAATGAATTGGATGATTGGAAAGAAATACGCGGGTTTGTGCCAAACTTATATGTGAAACCTGCGTTTGATAAAGGCCGTGAATCAAAATTTGGCAGAGTGAAAGTTGAAAAAGTGTATATTTATAAAAGTTATTTTCAGGGAAATTCAAAAAAAGATATTGCTTTGCTTGAATTGGCTGATCCAATTGGGGAAAGCACCGGCTGGGTTAATATGGATTTTGAAGAAGACGACCAAAAAATAGCCAATACCCGGTTTTTCAATTTCTCGTACCCTATGGATGGAGCCAGAGTTAATTATTTTCGTGAATTTAATGGCGATACCCTGTATCTTAAATCAGGCTACCCCGATTTGGTAAGTCAGCATTATATTGGTATTAAAAGCGTAGGCATACCCGGCGAAAGTGGCAGCCTGCTAATAGCCGATGATAATAATGGATATACAGCTTACGGAGTTCGCAATTTTTCAGAAATGAAATTCAGTTTTTACAGATTAAAAAAGGATGAAGTTTTTACTTTTTATAATATTATGAACCGCAATGATGCTCCTAAAAAGCAGGAACCAATTATGGTTAGTAATTCCGGTTCAAAAGGTATTTCCATTTCGCCGAACCCGGTTTTTGAAAAAGCCATAATTACTACCAATCCTTCTGTTACCAAAATACAGGTAATATGTATAGATGCAAGCGGCTCAGAAGTATTCCGCACCTTTATAACCGGTGAAAATGGAAAATTCATTTTCGAAAATTATAATTTATCTCAAGGAACTTATTTTTTAATAGCCGAACAAAACAATTTCTATTTGGGAACCACACGAGTGGTTATAAAAAAGTAGAAATAAATAATTTTTATTTTATTTCTTTTACACATCACCGATTTAATTATTATGGCCGTGCCTGCCTGAAACCATTCGAAAGCACCACTTCTCCTTCACTCACTTTTTCAATTTTTATTGCACACGCTTTATATTCGGGTGTTTCGGTCACGTCATCATAAGCATCTATCGTTAACACATTGGCATGGGCTTCATGAAAGTGAAATGCACACCAGGTTACTCCGGCAGGTGAGCGATCAGTAACCCAGGCTTTAAGAGTAATAGTTCCCCTGCGGCTTGTGGCTTTTACCATATCCCCTGTTTTTACATTCATTTTTTTAGCATCATACGGGCTTATTTCTAACAACTCTTCAGGAAAAATATTTTCCAAACCGATGGAGTTTCTTGTTTGTGTTCCGGTATGGTAATGCCATAATCTTCGACCTGTGGAAAGAATAAATGGATATTCATAATCCGGCAATTCTGCCTGTGCCCTGTATTTGGTTTGTGAAAACAATCCAAGGCCGCGTGTAAATTTTCCATTCAAATGAAGTATAGGAGTTCCCGGATGTTCAACAGATGGACAAGGCCATTGCAAGCCAATATCAGTTATCCTTTCATACGTAATCCCTCCCATTATAGTACCTGTTTTGCGCATATCTTCCCATGTTTCCTTCGCAGAATAAAAACCTAAATCAGTGCCCAATCGTTTTCCCAACTCCTGCATAATCCACCATGTAGGCCTGGCCTCTCCGGGAGCCTCCACTGCTTTTCTCAAAAACTGAACCCTTCTGTCAAGGTTGCTATAGGTTCCTTCATCTTCGCTAAAACAAACATCAGGCAGAATGACGTCTGCATACTCAGTGGTCATATTGGGGAAAATATCAACCACCACCAAAAATTCGAGGGCTTCAATTTCTTTAATGGTTTTAGCCATATTGGGTTCGGTCTGTACCGTATTATCACCCACGCACAAAAGCATTTTCGTTTCACCTCTTATTGCTTTGTGCAGCATGGTTGGAAGCTTATAACCTTCCTTTCGCGAGAGATTGTTCACACCCCAATGTTTCTCCATTTTTTCAATAATCTTCTCATCGGTTACCGATTGATAATTGTGATATACATTAGGCAAAGCTCCCATATCACAGGCTCCCTGAACATTATTTTGCCCCCGTAAAGGATTTACTCCACACCCTCGTTTGCCAATATGCCCGAGCACCATTTGTAAATTGGCAAGTGTTTTCACATTGTCGGTTCCGGTGGTGTGTTCGGTAATTCCAAGGCAATAAATAATGCTTACCTTTTTTGCTTTACCCAACATTTCGGCAACCTGATGCATTGTTTCTTCAGGGACTCCCGAAATCAATGACGCTTTTTCGATGGGATAATCGAGAACCCATTTTTTAATATCATCCGGGTTTTCAGTATTTTTCTTCATAAATTCATCATCCTGCCATCCATTTTTAAAAATTTCATTCATAAGTCCGTTGAGGAACGGAACATCGGTCCCTACCCGAATCTGAACATAGAGATTTGCCCAATGAGCAATATCAACTCTGCGCGGATCGCATACAATTAGTTTTGCTCCGTTTTTTGCTGCTCTTTTAACATAATAGGAAACTACAGGATGAGCTTCGGTCATGTTTGACCCGATCACAAAAATCAACTCAGTTTCTAAAATTTCATCAATTGAATTGGTTGCCGCCCCGCTGCCGAAAGCATGGGCAAGGCCTGCCACCGTTGGTGCATGACAGGTTCGTGCACAATGATCCACATTGTTGGTTTTAATAACTGCCCGTGTAAATTTTTGAACAGCATAATTATTTTCATTGGTTATTCGTCCCGAACCAAGGGCTGAAAATACATCAGGGCCGTGTTTATCAACTATTGATTTTGTGCGTTCGGCAATATAATCGAGCGCCTCATCCCATGTGGCTCTTTCGTGTTTTCCGTCGCGCTTTATCAAGGGGAATTGAAGTCGTTTCGGGCTTGCATGAAATTCAAAACCATACCGTCCTTTTACGCAAAGCATCCCGTTGTTTGGCCACACATCCCGTCCCGTAACGCGAACCACTTTATTTTTCGGACGGTCAATATGCAAAGTCACTTGGCAACCAACCCCACAATACGGACAGGTTGTATCCACTTTGTCAAATTGCGCAAATCTGCCTTTACCTCTTGATTTTTTATCAGTAAGTGCACCGGTTGGACAAATCTGAACACATTCGCCACACTGCACACAACCCGATTCTCCCATCGGAATATTATCATCGCACATAATAGTTGTTTTTATTCCGCGATATCCGAAACCCAACACTTCATTCACGACATTGTTATTGCAAACCGCAACACACCTCCCGCAACTGATACATTTATCATAATCAATGACAATAAATTCAGAACTCTCATCTTTAATGCCTGTTGGCATATCCGTAAATGTGGTTTTTTCAATTCCGAGATGATAACACACTTCTTGTAACTCACACTACCCGCTTCGTTCGCAGGCAAGGCAATTGTGGTAACCCGAAGCCAACATCAAATCTACAATCTGACGTTGCGTATCGAGCACTTCTTCGGTATCAGTTTCTATAATCAATCCATTTCTTACCATGAGATTGCACGAGGTTTGAAACCCCCGCATTCCTTCTACCGAGACAATACAGGCCCTGCATTTAGCCGACTGCCCTGTTTTTACATGGTAGCATAAAGTTGGAATATAGATGTCATTTCTGCGCGCAACATCCAAAACGGTTTCCCCTTCTGATGCAAGATAAGACTTATGGTTGATGGTTATTTGCATAAAATTTTCTCTTCAATTTCAGTATTTAATTATCGCTTCAAATTTGCATGAGCTCATACATAAACCACAGCGGATACACAATTCATTGTTGATAAAATGATGTTCTTTTTTATTTCCGGTGATAGCTTCTACAGGGCAAACTCTCTTACAAACCTGACAACCGTTACACGCTTCGAGAATTTCGAATACAATAAGCGATTTACAAACGGCGGTTCGGCATTTTTTATCGTGAATATGTTCAATGTACTCATCTTTAAAATACCGGAAAGTACTCAAAAATGGATTCGCAGCCGTTTGCCCAAGACCGCACAGCGAAGCGTTTTTAACAGTAAAGGCCAGTTTTTCAAGTTCATCAAGGTCTTTCATTTCACCTTCACCTTCACAAATTTTATTGAGTAAATCCAGCATTCTGGCCGTTCCTTCACGGCAGGGAACGCATTTACCGCAGGATTCTTCCTGTACAAATTCCAGAAAAAAGCGGGCCACATCAACCATGCAACTGCTTTCATCCATCACTATTAATCCGCCGCTTCCCATAATGGCGCCCAAACTGTTCAGGGATTCATAATCCAAGGGAACATCCAAATGTTCTGCCGGAATACAGCCTCCGGAAGGACCTCCGATCTGTGCAGCTTTATATTTTTTGTTGGTAGAAATACCGCCGCCTATATCAAACACAAGTTCACGAAGCGGAGTACCTACAGCCACTTCTACAAGTCCTGATACTTTAACCGTACCGGCAAGTGCAAAAATTTTGGTTCCTTTACTTTTTTCGGTTCCTACTCTGGCATAATTTTCACCACCTTGCAGAATTAATTGAGGAATATTCGAAAATGTTTCAACATTATTGAGAACCGTTGGTTTGCCCCATAATCCTTTTTCAGCCGGGAATGGCGGACGTGGACGGGGCTCACCGCGTTTACCTTCTATGGAAACCATAAGGGCGGTTTCTTCACCACAAACAAATGCACCCGAACCTTTTCGTATTTCAATATCAAGATTAAACCCGCTCCCAAAAATATTTTCTCCCAAAAATCCAAACTCCCGGGCCTGATCAATGGCTATCTGAAACCTTTCAACTGCCAGCGGATATTCGGCTCTCACATAAATATAACCCTGACTGCTTCCTATTGCATAAGCGCCGATAATCATTCCTTCGAGCACACTGTGCGGGTCGCCTTCAAGAATGCTGCGATCCATAAAGGCTCCGGGATCTCCTTCATCGGCGTTGCATAAAATATACTTGACAGGGTCAATGCTTTTTAAAGCAAATCCCCATTTAACACCTGTAGGGAAACCCGCACCTCCTCTGCCTCGCAGTCCGGAAATGGTAACTTGATGAACTACTTCTTCCCGGCACATTTTGGCTAATACCTTGCTCAAGGCCTGATATCCGCCCTGAGAAATATAATCCGCAATTTTTACCGGATTTATTTTCCCGCAATTTTTAAGAACATCTTTTTTTTGATTTTTAAAAAACGGGATGTCAGATCTTTTAGCAACTTTATTATCTTCTACCGGATGAATCAGGCGTTCAACAATATTGCCGCCAAGTAAATGTTGTTCAACAATTTCTTTGGCATCGCCCGGTTTTACCTGTTGATAAAAGGTTTCATCTTTTCCGATTACCATTACAGGCCCAAGCGCACAGGGGCCCAAACATCCGGTTTCTACCACCGATATTTTATCATTTAATCCTGAATTTGTTAACTGAACGATAAGCGATTCTTTTAGCTTTTTTGACCCCGAAGCAATACAACCACCGCCAGTACATACATAAATCTTTTCGGCTTTAAATTCATTGCTGTCAACAATCGTTTTATACAATGAATCCAAATCCATTGAATTTTTAACAGGAAACATCAATTTATTTAAATCCATCATTGCACCTCCATCATTTTAGGTCGTTCCGTTTTTCTGTAATTCTTAATTATTTTGGCTACATCTGATGATTTTACCCATTGATGAACCTCATCGTTTACCATGATAATAGGCGCTAAGCCGCAGGCACCAAAACACCGGCCGATATCCAAAGTGAACACTTTGTCGGTAGTAGTTTCTCCAATTTCCACAGCTAATTGTTGTTTAAGAGCAGTTAATACTTCATTGGCTCCCTGAACATAGCAGGCCGTCCCCATACAAACCCTTATGAGGTATTTGCCGCGGGGCTTTAAAGAGAAAAACGAATAGAACGTAATTACACCATAAATTTTTGATAACGGTTCGTTCAAAATTTCAGAAATTTTGAGAATGGCCTCATTCGGAAGATATCCAAAAAGGCTTTGAGTGGCCTGAAGAACCGGAATTAAGGCGCCCGGTTTCTCTTTATATGAAATAATGATTTCTTCTAACCTTACAATTAAATCTTCATCATTATCATTGCCGCATGAACATTTTTCACAAGTTGACATAGGCGTTTCCTGTCATTAAATAAAAATAGTTTAAAAGAAATGTTTCAATGGCTTTGACCAATTTACAGATTGGGTCAATATGGTCTTTAAGCTTACTTCTATTACCAGAGAGTGCACTTGTATTTTTCGACATACGTCTTTAAATAATACGTACGAAGATTATGAGAATAAATAGAATTTAAAATGATTAAAATCATACCTTATCTGAGATGTTTTTTTGACTCAATATTGTAAGCATAAATTGATTTTTACAAATAGTGGCCTCTGGCTGAATGTATTAAAATCCTGCCATCCAGCATTTCATATACCAAACGGTCTTCGTGATTGATTCTTCGCGACCAAGATCCTGTAAGGCTGTATTTAAGCCGTTCGGGTTTTCCTATTCCTGAAAAAGGACTCTCGATAATTGAATTTACCAAGTTCGAAATTTTATTCATTACTTTTTGATTACCTGTATTTTTCCAATATTCAATATCTGCTTTTGCTTTTGGAGTATATGCTACTTCCATAAGTCCTCAGTTTTAATAATAGTAAAATTTCCTTTTTTGTATTGTTCCCTACTTTCTAAAATTTTAGCGACAAACTCCGGATTATATGGTTCTTCCTTCTTGATTTCAAATTTAATTTTGAGATTTTTCAAAAAATCTTTTAAGGCATTAATCTGGTCAATAGTAGTTGGATGAGCAATAAATATATTTTCTGTTTGCATGATTATTTCTTTTTTGTATCACAAAATTACAGAATTATTCCATACTGAAAAGAATTCTAAAATGATTTTCTAAAGTAGTATCAGAAAATCTCTTCCTACTCGTTTAGTTTGGTGTTAATAATTTTTAAAAGTTTTAATTTGTCAATTATTAACAGCAAAATAAAAATTGACAACGCCATACACAAAAATGAAAATATTAAAATGGCGTAATATTCAATGGTCCATTCAAGGGCAACTACCAATCGCCTTAAAAAGCTGATTTTCCTTTCGGCTGCTCCTTCGTATAGCGAAAATTTGATAGTACAAAATTCATTTTCAGAATCAAAGTTTCCAAGTTCTACTCCCAATTCCTGCATCTGGCTTTCTATTTCTAAAATTTTATTATTAAGCGCAATATGTTCGTTAATAGTTCCACCCCTCGACTTTAAGTCGTTCAATGAAATTAAGTTTTTTTCAAGAGATGCTTTCTTGGCATTGAGCTGCCGATACTCATTTGTTTTATCAATTTTTGTAACTTCTTTTGATTTAATATCCCCAAATTCCCTGATTTTTAAATAAAAACTATCAAATTTTTCAGGGCTGATTCCTATGAGTAAATGAATTTCCTGATTGCCTTTATTTCCGGTATTTTGCTCATATTGGATTATCCCTTCAAAATTTCCGGTTGTGATTTTTATATTCTTTACATCTTTTTCAAAATGCGATGATTTAGATTTAACAGTAGCTGTTTTCTCATATTTTTGAGAAGATGCGAAGCTTGCCTGTTGGCCAACATCCTGTTTTTGAAACTTTTTTTCGGAGGCATAATTCTTTCTTAAATTATCAACGCTGCTAAAAAAATCACGTGAATAATCATCATCTCCAAATGTAAGTTCAGTTGAGACATAACCATACATTAATCGAAAAATTAACATGACGAAAAACAGCCCTCCGAACCATTTTCCATATTTCCAAAATCTTTGTTTAAAAGTATGTTTCATTTAATTTGCGTATTTCTAAAAATCTACTTAATCTGTGGTTAACAAACGGCATTCGGATTGGGATAATTATCACTTTGATCCTCGAGCGTATTGTCGAGGCAAACAAAATCTTTTTCTATCAATAAAAATAATTGTTTTCCCGACCCAATGTTTAATTTATTTTCTAAACTTATCTTATTCGTTTCTACCCATTCTTTTTTAAGAGGTTCAGGAATAAAAACGGTGATTTTATTGTCTTCAAAATTTGCAAAAATGGCATCAAGATTTTGCATACTCCGCAAAGCATATATAAATTGTGAACCACCAAATTCTGTTCTTTCTTCCAGATAACCGTTTGTGTCAAAATAATCCACTTCTGATTTGGAAAGTCTCATCCGTATTGAGTTTCCTTTAATTCTTAGTTTCATTTTCTTTAAATTTATTTCTTACCTATTTGGATTCAAGTAAGCATTTACCCTTTCGTCAACATTAGCTCTTATATCCATATAAAAACCTTGATATTCCCATAAAGGACTGCTTTTTATTCTAATTGCATTAACTGAAAACAACATCTTTACTTCTTCATAATATAATTTGTTATCCCAAATATGGGTTTCATAAACCTCTTTAATTATTTTAAACCTGTGAGTAATTAATCCTAAATGTTTTGAACAATTGATGAATATATTATTTTCCCTTGACCATGAAACCGGATTCTGACAAATAATTTTTTTTGTAAAGTTTGTATCTGTTTCTCTAAAATACCCCCATGATAAAAGACAATTAAAATCATTACTGGTATTGCATGGCCTTAATGACAAAAATGAATCTCTCACAACAGGATATCCAATAAGGTATGCTGCAATTAGTTTTTTTTGTAGTGGCTTATTTTCAATAAATTCCTTTATTAATCTAACTGCAAGGTAAGTTCCTTCATCATCCGAGGCAATAAAAAATGGTCGGCCATTTTGATAATTTTTTACGTAAAATAAAAATGCTTCTTTAATATCCGAATACGCCAAATCTATGGCAAGTCTTGAATCAATTAAAGAATCTTTCGTTTGCCAGGCATATTCAATTGCTTGCCTGTATCGCGGAGCATAAACTTTGCAAGACCCATTAAATACAGATGCCTCCATCTTAATATAAACGTCAACAAAATCAAAATCATAAGTACTATAATCTTCTACAGAACTGGTATTCCACCCAAGACTATCACTGAATTTTCCTCTATAAGTATTTGGATGTATATAGAATACATCAGCTTTAGCCCTTTTTTGATTGTTTTTATATCCCTTTGGAGTTCTATCTGCCTTATCATTCACAAATGGCAATGCCAACCAATATTTCTTTTTTGAATAATCTGGAGCGAGTGGAGTTATTTCTTTATAAAATGAATGTAAAGGAACATAACGGTATTGGTTCTGCGTATTTACTTGTGCAAACACTTGGTTAGCAATAATAGAAATAATAAAAAGCCAAATGAATTTCATGTTTTTACCTCAAAACCCTTTCTTCCCCACTATAAATATTAAACCGGTTATCTCTCAAAAAGCCAATCAAAGTAATTCCAAATTCAATGGCCATTTGCACTGCCAAACTTGATGGGGCTCCTACGGCAGCAACAATTTTAATATTTGCCATAGCTGCTTTTTGTATCAACTCAAAACTAGCCCGGCCACTTAATAGTAAAATATATTTATCTAATGGCAATAAATTTTGAGTCAAAGCCACACCTATCAATTTATCCAAGGCATTGTGCCGCCCCACATCTTCGCGGGTTATTAATAATTTTCCTTCCAAATCAAACAAAGCCGAGGCATGCAGCCCGCCTGTGGATTCAAACACATTTTGATTTTTTCTGAGAATATCGGGCAAAGAGTAAATTAATTCTTTAGTTACTGTAAAGGTTTTACCCGAAATGGTTTTATGAATATCACCTGTTGTTTTTACCGCTTCAATAGAGGCTTTACCGCAAACTCCGCAACTGGATGTGGTATAAAAATGGCGTTCTAATTTTATCAAATCTAATTCCACATTTTCCTTCAATTCCACGATTACTATATTTTCAGGATTGAGCAGGGAATTAAAATAACTGATATTTAAAATATCGGTGTGATTTTTAATAATTCCTTCGGTATAAAGAAATCCTTCGGCCAATTCAAAATCATGGCCCGGAGTTCGCATGGTAATGGAAATACTTTTTGTTTTTCTATTCCCATCCAAACCATAAACCAAGCGGATTTCCAGAGGTTCTTCCACGGCTAACAAATCATTTTCAATAGCCTTATCGGTTAATCCCAACGAATTAATTTTAATTATTTTAACCTCTGAAACGGATGAAACTGCCATTGGTCAAATTTACAAATTATTGCTACTTAAATGCAAAATATTTTCTTTTTGATTTAACAATTGAACAACATAGGAACATAGATATTTAAGGATTTACATAGTTAATGTCTATGTGATTTTCTATGTTCCTATCCTTCTATGTGGTTCAATTTTTAGTGTTTTCCTTTAATTTCAGCAAGGATTCCGTGTACTGTTCAATTGTATCTACACTTGTTAAACTTGCCAAAGATTCAGGTATAATTTTTTTTGAACTAATTGTCTTCAAAAAATGGCGCAATGAATAATTTCCATCTTTAAAATAATCTTGAAGTTTTAAAAGGCACCTATTTTCATAAATGGCTAAAAGAGGTTCTTCAAATTGTGTTTCAGAATTATAAAAGCACAAAGCCTCTGTCTGATTATCCCTGTTTTGAATCAGGTTTTTCACATCATCGAGTGTCAAAAACGGATAATCACACCCCAAAACCAGAAATGAAGCATCAGGATACATCAGGTTTGCGCTTAATAATGCAGCCATTGGTCCTATATTAACATATGGAGGTTTGTCAATAATCAGATTATAAAATTCGTTTATATTAACGGCCTGCTGTGAATTACATGAGATAAAAACTTTATCACAAAAACCTTCCAGCATTTGATACAAATAATATC
>CAYHCM010000107.1:0-11539 GCA_964355045.1 uncultured Chitinophaga sp.
TACAAGAATAGGCGAAAGTTTTATACGAGTAAGTGTGGTCGAGTTATATAGAAGTAAAGGTAATTTTCTTTATTAAAAACCATTAAAAATTCTATAAATGTATCACTATTTATTGCAGTTTTTGCAACCTCCGGAACTTTAACAGTCAGAATTTTGCATTTAATGCAATACCATTAGAACTCAGGTTTGATTATTTGCACAAAAAGCAATTGTTCGTAATAATGCCCTAAAAATCAATTTTATTTATCATTATTTTTTCATCAATCTTGTGTTGTCAAAATAATATCCATGAAAAACAAAAAAGCCGCTTTTTATTTTCTGTTAATAGTTTCATCTGTTTTGGTGATACAGGCATGTACAAAATTTTATTTTCGATCTAATTATACAGATGCAAACAAACTTTTGCATGAAACAAAAAACATCGTTACTAAACCATTTTTAAAAGCCCATTTAAAAAATGGAGATGTATGGATACTTAAAAATACCTGGCAGGTGGATACAGTTCAAAATTTAGTAACAGGATTTGGGGTTCGTTATAATTTTAACAGGACAAAGGCGGAGGAAGGATTGGCTTCTATTTTCATTGACAGCGTGGCCATTTTTGAAACCAATCAAAAATTAGATGAACCCGAACAGGATAAAATTGCAGCACTTTCATTAATGGCCGGTGTGGATGTTGTAATAGGTATATTGTGTGCTCTAAATCCTAAAGCGTGCTTTGGTTCCTGTCCTACTTTTTATATTAATGAAAAAGATAATTTCCATTATTCGGATGCTGAAGGATTTTCAAATGCCATATTGCCGAGTCTTGAATATTCGGATATTGATGCATTGAATAACAAAAAGATTGAAAACGGTTTATTTTCAATTACTATGAAAAATGAAGCGTTAGAAACACATTGCGTTAATGACGTTAAACTTTTAGCCTTTCCTAAAAATAAAGGTGAACGGATCTATCAATCCAATAAAGATAATTTTTATCGGTGCGAAAATAATTATTTACTTACCAAAGCAACAGGAGATGAAGGCGACATTACCACATTGCTTGCAAAAAATGAAAGGCAGGAACGCTTTAGCTTTACTGATGAGACTAATTTAAGCAGCAAAGAAGAACTCTTTTTAAACTTTGAAAATGTAAAAAATTCGAAAAACTTAGGTTTGATTTTAAATTTTCGGCAAACGCTTATGACCACCTATTTTATTTATAGTTCGATGGGTTATATGGGTGATGAGGCCGGTGATATTTTGGCAAAAGCCGAAGGCAATACAGAATTGAAGAATAAATTAAAGGGAGGAATAAAAAAAGAACTTGGAAATATTGATGTTTATATGTGGGATGAACAAACAAAGAAATGGATTTTTCAAGATGGATTTTTTGAAACAGGTCCAATAGCTATAAACAGACAAATTATTCCTTTAAAGAATGACGAATCGGGGTCAACTATTAAATTGAAGCTGGTTATTAATAAAGGACTTTGGCGTATGGATTATGCAGCATTAACAAATATTAAAGAAAAAATTATGCCTTTGGAAATTTTACCTGCAAGCATATTGAATAAGGGTAAATTGGATAACAGGGCATTGGGGTTAATAACTGATCCGGATAAATATTTAATATCCATGCCGGGTTGTGAATATAATTTCAATTTTTTACTTCCAGATCAAAACCAGGATTATGAATTGTTTTTATGTTCAAAAGGCTATTACCTTGAATGGATGCGGGAACATTGGATAAAGGATAAAAATTTATTAAAGCTTAAACAAATGATTGATAATCCAAAAAGATATTTAAAAGTGGAAGCTAAGGAATATAAACTGTATGAAACTACTATGGAGCAGGAATTTTGGAATTCAAAAATTGATACAAAAACGTTCACGTATTATGAAAAATAAACTTATTCTCTTCGTATTAATAGCTAATTTTATAAGTAGTTGCTACACTCCGGCGTATTTACCTTCCTCAAATAAAATTGATGTTAACCAGTATGGTTCTTATATTACGATTACCCCTACCAAAGGCGAAGGATTTTCAGGCGAATTGTTAGCTATTGACAGCAACAGATTAATTGTACTGTTAGAATCAGACACCGGCAGCCCTAATAAATCTGTATTTATCCAGTTGAATAAGGTAAGTCAATTTACACTTCTTTATGCTAAATCAAAAAACTTTGGGTGGTCTATTCCATTATTTACATTAGCTACCATTGGTCATGGTGCATGGCTTATTTTTACTGCGCCTGTTAATCTCATAGTTACAATATCAGTAGCCAGCACTAATAATTTTAAATATAGCGAAAAGGAAATGACGTTTGATAAATTGAAAATGTTTGCCCGGTTTCCGCAGGGCATACCTCCTACTATTGACATTAACTCTATAAAATAAATATCATGATTTTAACCATCGCCATGCCGGTAATCAAGAGATTTGATGTATTCGGCTTCTTTTTAATTGCAGCCTTATTTTTTCTGTTTAGCTGTTTCGTTTACATTCTTCACAAGCAAAAACAGATACCTTTATGGAAAGCTTCCAGCCTTTATTTTATAACGGTTCTTTTTTTACTTACCGGCGGTAGATTGTTTACGATTACCTTGGATGAATGGCAAAATTTTTTCACTTCAGGTGTTTTTCCGGATAATGGCAAAATTACGGTTTTGGGAGCTTTAACTTTCGGAACTCTTGGTGTTTTGGCAGGTAGAAAAATATTAGGAATAAAAGTTCCGTTTCTTGATGAATTGGCTATTCCGGTATTATTCGCCATGGTCATTCAGCGCATGGGTTGTTTGTTTGCGGGCTGTTGTGGTGGCATTCCTACTAATAGTTTTTACGGGCTAAGTTATGCCCCTTATACAACCGCTCATAGATTTTGCGCCCAAAACGGAACTTTAGAAACCCTGGATTCATTAACACCAGCCCTTCATCCAATACCCTTATATTTATTAGGCATTTGTATTCTGTCAGCAATTATTATTTATAAAAATAAAGAAAGGTTTAAGGCAGATGGGAGTCGGTTTATGGCCGCAATTTCACTTTTTTTATTTGGACGATGTGCCGTTGAATTTTGGAGAGAACCGCTTACCGAAGGTGCGTTTGGCAATATATTATTCGGACTGAAAGGAGTTCAATGGGTGTTGATTCTGGGTGTTTTGGTACTTGCATTGCTTGTTTTTTTAAGAGAGAAATATTCACGAAAAACAATAAAAGTGGTTGGCATCAAAGTTGAAGAATTTTCAAAACCTTCCTTTTATAACGGTTTGATGGTATTAGTCTTTTTTATCGCTTTATTTATAAGCATTCGAAGCCATTTTACCCCTTCCGAAAAAACAGCGCTTTTTTTGTTTGCTTCTATTTCTTTAAGTCTTTATATCGCTGAATACATACGACTGTATTTTCCTTATTATCGCTATATAGCTAGAGGTATTACCGTAATTCTTGTAGTTTTATTTTTACCAATTACTGCACAGGTTTCATATGATAGTAGTGTTGTAAATCCTTACAGTTATAAGGAAATTAGTTATGGAATAGCTATTTACAATTACAAACATTATCATCAGAAGGCAGATACCCAAATGATACCATATAGCAATTGTAATGGCAGTGGTTACAATATCGAATATAAATACCATGAAAAATATCGTCATCAGTTATATGCAGGTGCCTTGGGTTATTCGCAATATTTTAATTATGGAAATTATAAGCATTCTTTCTATAAAATATATGGGGTTGGAGGAATTGATGAATCTCATGATCCGGACGAACGTGATGGAAAAAGGAGAGAATTGTTATTTAATCTGGAGGTGGCAGGTGGTATTGATAACAAAAATATTGGCTTAAGCTCAAAATTAAATATGGGAAGATTTCGGAAGGTTGACAAAATTAACGGATTACAGCAATCCTCCTTAACACAAGGCATCCCTGTTTTTATGATTTCACTTCCATCTGTAAGGTTGCGTTTGGGAAAAGTTAAGTACATTTATGCTGATATACGTTTAGGAACAAATACTTTTGGGTTAAATTCAAATACTTATGGTGCTTCTCCTTCAACTTATCCTTATATGTTCGGATTGGGTTCAGGTCTAGGTAAAGACAATGGAAATTTCGCAAGGATTAGCTGGGGTTTAAAAAATGGAAATAACGCCATTGGATTAGGAGCCAAGTATTGTTTGAATGATAATGCCATAGAAATAGATTACCAAAGAAATCTTACCAGTGCCGGCTATAGCTATGGAATTGATAGACGCTATTATTTAGGAATTATTTATAGCAAACGATTTGGGATCAGAAACACTAAAAATTAATTTCCATTTTTAAAAAACAAAGCCCTTGTTTCTCAAGGAAAAACAAGGGCTTTTAAATTTTATAAATTTTTATCTAACGGTATAAAAATAGTCTTTACCATTAATAGTGGCTTTGGCTGTTCGGTCGCAAGCTTCGTTGTTAAACGGATCATAATCTACTTTTATCTCTTTGCCTGAAACGGTATTTTTCAAGGTTAATTTTCCTTTTACAAACGTTTGAGCACACCCAATTTCAATTTTCTTTTTTAAGGGAATATCTATAGTAACGGTAAAGGCTTCATTTTTCCGGTTGGTACCTGCTGCACTTCCGCTAATTTCAAAAATGTCACCCAACAAGCCGGGGCCTGCATCAAAGGTTCGGGTAATAGTGCGGGTAGCCGCCCAGGTTACTGTTCCATTGATGTTGGTAGCTTTGCCATTGGTTACCATTACTGTAAATTGATTTACACTTACCCGTGTAATAACTTTGGTTCCTGAAATTTGGGTCATATCAGCACCATTTCCACCAAAAAATTTATCATTATCAGAAATATTAATAGTTAAAACTGAACCTACATTGAGATATGGAGCTGATAAAATAAAATTGATTTTTCCTGCCCTATAGCGTCCATCGCCGCATAATTTGCCAAATGGCATCGAAGTACCCAAAGGGCCAAAATCTATATTAAATTCTTTGGCATCGCCATCGGTAAATAGGCTATCGGTAATAGTTAATACTGCGCCACTTGGCAATATTGTAGAACCGGCTTTTTTCAGTCGGTTTTCATTGGTGGCTAAATCATCCCCTAAATCAAAGGCTGATGTAAATTCACTTTCAGCCGTAGAATTATCTTCGGCAGAAGTGATAGTTTCCAATGCCTCAAGCTTGTCTTTTTTGCAAGAGGACATAGACATGGTAGCCAATACAGCTACAACTAACATTAATCGTGACTTTTTCATAATCTTACTTTTAAATTTTAAAAATATTATACTTACTTTTTATACTTCATCTGACATTAGCTAACGCAAATTTATTCCAATTTAATAATCTTTTACAAAAAAATAAATTATCATTCCCTATTTCTGCCAGGCCTGAATTTTCTTTCCCCGTTCATTAATATAAATTCAACGACGATTTTTTCTTTATTTCTGAAATTAGGGTTTTCGCCGGGTTTATAACTGGCAATATATTTGGCTTTTATGGCATCCATATCTGCTTCCCATTTTTCACGTTCAGGTTTCAGGCTTAAAGCCATTTTTTCGAGCGATGACTTATGTTTTACGATAATATCTTTTAATAAAACTTTGGCTTCAGCTATCATCACTTTTTGCTTTTCAATACTTTCGTCATCCTCTATTCCAAGTATTTCGGCTTTTATTAAGGTTTTTCTTTTCTGCCTTAAATCAGCAATTAGTGCTTTCTCATCTTCATTTAATTCATTTTCAAATTCCAACCTGTATTTCATCATCACCGGTACTATATTCATTCGGGCATATTGCCTCAATTCCTTTTTCATTTCAGGATTTGGCGGCTCCGTTGTATTTTTAGTTAAAATTGAATCAAGTGCTTGTTTTTGTTCTTGGGTTAATGAATTTTTAAATTCTTCAAATCGCCTTTGTCGCAATTTTTGTAAAGCAATTTTTGAGGTGTCCTTTTGCTTCGCAATGCGTGGCTCCGGTTTTTTAATAATTTTTTCCTTCTCAAATTTTTGCAAATTATCTTTTTGTTTGGTATTCAAAAGTTGTTGAATTTCGGCAAACATCGAATCGCGCAAATGCTTTTGATAAATCCGGCTAATTTCTCTTTCTTCCTTAATCTTAGGAATATAATCAGCCACGATGGAATCAATAATTTGTTTCTGCTTTTCGTCAGGTTTCAGGTATTTGTATAAATCTTTTTTAAACCCAAGCGGCGTTTCTCTTTCCTTTATGGCCTCAATATTTTTTTTGGTTAATCGGCCCGAAACTAAAAATCCGGAACCAAATCCTATGATAAAAATAGTTAAAAATATCAAAAGTGGTTTCATGTTCATATCAGTGGATTTATATAGTTTAAAATTTCTTCGTCGGTATAGCCGCCCAAACCCAACAAATGGTCCAACGAAAGGTGCCCTTCCTGATAAAAGCTAAAGCCCAACAATAGCAAAAGGCAAAACGAAGCCACATAAATATATTGCCTGAAATAGAGTGTATTTACTAGTATTGTACCAAATATTGGTGTGTTTTGATAGCGTTCGAGCTTGCCCAAAACCCGTGTGCTGAAAAACGGCCTGAACTCAGGTTTTTCTGCCTCACCCAATAGTTTTTCTAATTCATGTTGTGTAAAATTTTGCATATAAATAAAAAAATAAAATTCTGTTTATGGTTGATATCCTAATTTTAATAATACTTCTTTTAATTTTTGTTGCCCCCGGCTAAGCCTTGATAATACTGTACCCTGAGGAATTTCCAAAATAGCGGCAGTTTCTCGTGTATCGTATCCTTCTATCATTCGCAATACAATTACACTTCGTAGCTTGGTTTCTATTTTTTGTAAAGCCATTTGTACCAAATTATTTACATCGCTTTTGTTTTCAAAATTGGAAGTGTCTTTTATTTCAAAGGTCCTTTCTTCATCCGTGTCTTTATTTCCCCAAAAATAAAAGCGCAGGTTTCTCAGTTTTTGCCGTTTCAATTCGTTCAAACTAAGATTGATGGCAATTCGGGTAAGATATGTTCCAAGCGAAGAAGCTCCCTTAAACTGATGAATGTTTTGATAAAAACGGATAAACACTTCCTGACCTACATCATCGGCTTCTGTTGTATTTCCTAACATATGTATTACAGTGGCTGCCACTTTCTTTTCATATCTGTCAATCAATATCCTGAACGCCTGTTGGTCGTTCTTTTTTATGAGTTGTATTATTTGCTCATCGTCCAGGTTTTTCAAAAAATTGATTTATTTAAGGGTAAAAGTAAAAAGGTTAAAGTAAAAAGGTTAAAATTTCAAATCCCAAATCCCAAAACGTAAATTCCAAAATCCAAATTTCAAATTTCCAGTTTCCAAATTTCCAGTTTCCAATTTCCAGTTTCCAATTTCCAATTTCATTGCGAAGCCGCTTGTAATTTGGAATTTGCGTTTTGGAATTTGGAATTTCATTCTTCTGTTTTCATCAGCAAAAACTGAATTATCATCCGCATTTCATTCTTCGGGTTTCCTTTTCTATGCGCATTGGATTTATAATCAGAAATATGCTTTGTTTTGATCGAATCCATATCCTCTTCCCATTTTATTTGCAATGGTTTAAGTTCTAATCTGATTTTTTTCAAAGTAGGTTTATGTTTCTCAATAATAGGTTTCAGCGTTTTGTGAACTTCCATTTTCAACTCTTTCCCCCTTAATATTCTCTCTTCGTTATTTTGTTCTTTCGCTGATTTTAAAAAGGCTTCACGTTTGGCTCTGAGGTCGGCTATTATTAATTTTTCTTCGGCTGAAAGTTCATTTTCAAAAGTGGTTCTTTTTTCAATAATAACAGGTTTGATATTCTGTTTTTTGTAATCTTTTAACTCGCGTTTCAGTTCCGGCTTTATATTGTCGGTTTTCTTTTTTTCTATTATCGCTTCCCATTTTACAACCTGTTCAGGAGTTAGTATCAGTTCTATTTTAGCTTTTCGTTCATCGTTCAGCTTTTTTAAAGTTACTTTATCCCCGGCCATCCGGGCTTCCTTCAATTTTGGCAGGTATTCTTTTTGAATGGTTTTTATTTGCTCAACCTGTGCATCTGTCAATCCTAATTCGGTTTTATAATCAATAATACCTTTCCGGTTTTCTGATTTCTTATCAGATTGGGCTAATGAATTTGAAAATATCATCAAGGCTGCAATGATTAGTAGGATAAATTTGGCTTTCATATGTAATTTATTTTTATTTTTTAAACCAAGGTCATATGGAATGCCCAATTTTATCTGCGGTAGGCGTGAACTTGTTCTCATGGGCATTTCATATGTAATTTTCTGTTTTTTATATATAGGTCATATGGAATACCCTTGAATTTTATTCGTGGTTGGTTTGAATTTGGCGCTAATGGGTATTTCATAATTATTTATTTTGGCTTTTAGACATAACAAAATAAATATTTATTCCATTATGTTTTTTATTTCTAATTAAGAAATTAAATTTGATAGCTTAATTTTAATCATTCTTACTATGAAAACTTTTACTATGAAAACTACATTTCTTGCTGCAACATTAGCCTTTTTTAGTATCACATTTTCTGCAAAGGCTCAAACTATCCCGAACGGAAACTTCGAAAACTGGACCAATAAGTTCATGTTTGAAGAACCGGCTTTATATACCACCTCTAATAGTCAGGCTTATTTATCGGGCATTTCATTGCCAATTACCAAATCAACCGATAAGGTATCAGGCAGTTTCGCGGTAAAACTGGAAACCATTGCTTCAGCAAATGATACTATGCCTGCATTTTTATTTTTGGGAACCCCCGGTAATCAAACCATAAACGGAGGCTACCCATTTAATAACAGACCTGATTCTGTTAGTTTTTTTGCTAAACATAATCAGAAAACCAATGATACCGGCGTGTTTATCGTTTTTTTTAAAAAAAACGGAGCCATGATTGGTTTAGTTCGCGAGGCGTTTACAGGTACACAAGCGAGTTATAAAAATTTCAAATCTCCTGTTTATTGGTTTAGCGGCCAAACGCCCGATACGATGGCTGTGCTAATTTCAAGCTCTAATCTTGATGGTAAAAAATATCCGGGAAGTAATCTTTATGTGGATAGTGCAAAGTTTTTTAGCAAAGGCGGTGCTACCTTTCCGTTTCCGAATGGGAATTTCGAAAACTGGATATCGTATAATTCTGATGAACCTGACAACTGGTATTCTCTGAACTTTGCCACTGTTAACATGCCCATGGTTACCAAAACAACCGATAAAAATAACGGCACCTATGCGGTCCGTATCGAGAATGTATATATGAAATTTGGAAATGTTATGGGTTTTATTTCGAATGGTAAAATTGGAATGGACGACAAACCTAGCGGAGGTATGGCCATCAACCTTAACCCATTAAAAGTTAGCGGATATTATAAATATATCCCCAAAGGGCCTGATACAGCCATAGCAGGAATATTTCTTTATAGGTACGATGCTGTAAAAAAGAAAAGTATTTTGATTGAAGACACCATTATTAAACTTAAAGCGGCCGCTACTTATACCTATTTTGAAGTACCCATTCTTTATAATAATAAACCATTTGCTGACACTCTTAATATTTCTTTTGCCGCCTCCAATGTGGATGATACCACAGCCTTTGTAGGTTTGGGAAGTGTACTTTTTATTGATAATTTAAGTATCTCGTATAAACCGAATTCAATTACTCAGGTGGAGAATAAAATTTTCGTTCGTATTTATCCAAACCCTTTTGGCACAAGCGCTACCCTAAGTATTGAAGATTCAAAATTTAATACATCAGGTGCTGAATTTGTGCTGTTCGATTTAAGTGGAAGAGAGGTTTTAAGAAAAGAATTAACCGAAAACAAAACTGAAATAAACCGGGATGGATTAACACGGGGTATTTATTTTTATCAAATAAAAAACGGGTTGAATGAAATTTATGCTACAGGCAGGATGAGTGTGGATTAGGGATTAGGCCGCAATCCCAAAAATTCTATAATATTGCTTTTAAATATTTTCTCCTTATCCTCTTTATTAATTGAAGTATCTTGCTCAATAAACTTGCCATGCTGCAAATCGCCCAATGGGAAAGGATAATCGGTGCCATAGGCAATTTTATCTATTCCAAAGGTATCAATGATAAATTTTAAAGCCTTTGAATCATGGGTAATACCATCTACCCAAAACCGTCCCATATAATCTTTCGGATTTTTTACATCGTTAAGGTTTACCAAATCGGGGCGGCAATCGTAGCCATGGGCTATGCGGCCAAGCGTAATAGAAAATGAACCGCCGCCATGGGCAAACATGACCCTGAGTTTTGGAAAACGGTCAAAAATTCCTCCAAAAATAAAATTGCAAATAGCCCGCGATTCTTCAGCCGGCATACCTACCAGCCAGGGCAACCAATATTTTTGCATTTCTTTTTCACCCATCATATTCCAGGGATGAACAAATATGCACATATCCAAAGCCTCGGCGGCTTCATAAATGGGAAACAGGGATTCATCATCCAAATTTACCCCATCAATGTTGGAACCTATCTCAATTCCGGGCATTCCAAGTTTTGCGATGCGTTCCAGTTCCTTTACCGCCATTTCAGGATCTTGAATGGGTAAAGTACCCAAGCCAATAAATCGTTCCGGATATTGGTTTTGGGCCTGTAATAAATGGTCGTTCAAAAACATACTCCAATCAAGCGTGTGTTCAGGCTGCGCCCAATAATTAAACAAAACCGGAATGGTACAAAGCACCATCATATCCACACCATGTTTATCCATATCCATAATTATGGCTTTGGGGTCCCAACAATTTCTACTTACCCGCCTGAAAAACACGCCGTCATCCCGCATCATTTTTTTGGTATCGGTAGCCGGCTCATCTTCCAAATAAATAAAACCTTTGTAGCCATATTTGTCTGAGAGCATAGGCCACTTTTCGGGCATAATATGGGCATGGCCGTCTATTTTTTTTATGTGGGATGGGATGGTTGGTTTGGTCAAAATAATTGGAAATTAAAAATTACAAATTACGAATTAAAAAATTACACTGCTTGTCGTAATTCTTAATTCGTAATTTTTAATTGATTTAAACAAACCTCGGATCGGTTTCCATTACATGCCCGCAGCTTTTACAGGTTCGCATGTCTTCGGAACCATAAAATTCCCTAAACTTTGGAAAAAAATCTTTTTCAATATCATTTAACACAAAATAGGTATCATGAAGTTTGGTATTGCATTTTTCACAAAACCAAAGCAAACCGTCTATCATTTCCCTATCGGCCCGTTTTACTTCTATTACCAAACCCATGGTACCGGCAGGGCGAACCGGAGAATGAGGAATTTTTGAAGGCAATAAAAACATCTCTCCTTCTTTAATCGGTATTTCTACCTCTTTTCCATCTTCCTGAATTTTTACAATTACATCACCCTCCAATTGGTAAAATAATTCTTCGGTTTCATTGTAATGATAATCCTTGCGGGCATTGGGGCCGGCCACCATCATTACAATATAATCTCCGGCTTCGGTATAAAGATTTCTGTTTCCAACGGGCGGCTTCATTTCGTGCCGGTGTTCTTCAATCCATTG
>CAYHCM010000108.1:0-11373 GCA_964355045.1 uncultured Chitinophaga sp.
ATTTGGGTTTTGAACAAAAGATGAATCTTTGCTTATGCTATCAGGCTGATTGTGTTGCAATGAATCTATCAAAACTGTATTTACGGTTTGATTGCACTCGGGCATAAAAATATATTGTTGCAACAAGCGGATTAATAAAATATTCAACGTTTCTACCTCAAATTTATCGGTACTTGGGGCTATGTGGCTGTCGCCAATACCACTGTGGTCGGTCAGAAAAATATAATTCCCATTGGTGGCCAATGCAATACTCCGCATCAAATATTCACTGGCTTTATCAATGCCGCTGCACACTATCGGAACTATACGGATTCCTTTTTCAGCCGCCATAATGGTATATTTATTCAGTTTATCCATGGTTTCTTTGTCATGGTGTGGCGAGGCATCCAATACCAAAAACATAACCCGTGCACGGGCATCATTTCGCCAGTTAAATTTACCTATGGCCACTTCCATGGCTGCATCCACCGCTTCCGGTTCATCTCCTCCTCCATCTGCACTTTGGGCTTTCATAAAATCCATTACTTTGGTAATATCTTTTGTTAAATCCTGCTCTACGGTTAAATACATATCCCCTTTGTCGCGATAAAAAACACTGCCCATATTCAGGTTCAGGCCGGGGTTTCCTGATTTTACTTTTTCAATTACATCGTACAATTCGGCTTGAAGGTAGCGTATTTCATCGCCCATAGAACCTGTGGCATCAACTGCAAAAACGATGTCCATATTTATGGGTTGTGAGCAAGCAGAAGGAATCACAAGTTTATTAATGCCATTATCAAAATAAGAAGCATTTTTTATAGGGTATATTTTCCCCATATAAATAGCTTCCAGCGAATATTTTCCTTTTATTAAAATGCTTGAATCGTACAAATTGGCCCACAATTCCGCTTTTCCGGTATTGTCGGTATGGCTTTGCCAAATGGCCTTCCCGGATGGGTCCTTTAAAATAATTGTAATATCGGTAAGTGGTGATTTATTTTCATTGGTAACCTGAACACTGTACCTGTGTTTTGGCCTTATCCCCCAATAGGATGTGAACGAATTTAATTCGCCTTTGCTTAAATCTTCCCATAGGTTCCATTTGCTGAAATCATTTATTTCACCGGCGGTCAGGGTTCCGGCTTTGATATCGCTGTTTATTTTTCCGGATTCATATTTTACCCTATCGCCTGAAACTCCTTCACTTGAGGCGTCTTCGGCATATCCTCTGGTTCCCGCAGAAGTCTTTCTATCGGAAACAACTCTTCCTGAACCTACAGAAGACGGGGCATAATCATAACCTGATTCACCACTGCTACCACGTGTTCCTGATGAACTTTTTGCCAATGCTTTTAATCCACGTTTAGGGGATTTTATTATCTCTTTGCTTGTAACTGTTGAACTCGATTTGTATGTATCTTTATATATTTTTTTATACGATGAAATGGTTACCTCATCTAAAGACACAGAGCTGTCTTTTAATAAAACATCATAAATAATAATTGTATCACTTTTTGGAAATAAGGTAAAGGTTTTTTTGAATGGATTATATCCGCTTCGCAAATATTCAACGGTGAAATTGCCGGGTACAATGGATAAAGAATAATTTCCCTTGACATCTGTAAACGTCTCAAAAGTGAAACCTGATTTCGGATAATTGATTTTTACCTGACAAGCAGCCAGCTCTGATTTGCGTGAGCTGTCTTTAACGGTTCCTTTAAAAATAACTTTAGGTTCGTGGCCTTTGAAAAGCAAACTCCAGAAGGCAAAAAATAGGATGAATAGATATTTCATAATTTAATTGATTTTAAAATTAGTTGTTTACGGTTTGGATGCCTGAAAAATAAAATTTCCATAAAAAATTTTGAGCGTTGTATTTATTTTTAGAAAGCAGCATTGTTTACCCAAAGCTAATACTAAGCATTGACTAAAAGTAAATGCAATTTTTAAAATAAAAGAATGGCTTTACCAGAGGGCATTTTTTCTGCCATTTCTATGACATTTTGACTTTTTAAGTTTTTGAAAATCCCATTGGCATACCTTATGCAAAGCACAAGGCAATAAACAAAAATAAAAATTATATGAAAATACAACCATTAGCCGACAGAGTATTAGTAGAAGCCGCACAGGCCGAACAAAAAACTGCAGGTGGTATCTACATCCCGGATACTGCCAAAGAAAAACCTCAAAAAGGAACTGTGGTAGCCGCAGGACCGGGTACCAAAAAAGAAGGTCCTTTGACTGTTAAACCCGGCGACACCGTATTGTTTGGTAAATATGCCGGAACTGAAATTCAGGTGGAAGGCAAAGATTATTTAATCATGCGTGAGTCCGATATTTTGGCAATCGTTTAAAACAATTTAACTTCTTAAAACAATTTAACTTTTTAAAAAAATGGCAAAACAAATATTATTTAATGTGCAAGCCCGCGAAGGACTAAAACGCGGTGTAGATGCTTTGGCCAATGCGGTTAAAGTAACTTTAGGTCCAAAAGGACGAAACGTAGTAATTGGCAAAAAATTCGGTTCACCTTCAATTTCCAAAGACGGTGTAACGGTAGCCAAAGAAATAGAATTAAAAGATCCTGTGGAAAATATGGGCGCTCAAATGGTGAAAGAAGTGGCCAGTAAAACGGCTGATTTGGCAGGTGACGGAACTACAACTGCAACCGTTTTGGCGCAAGCCATTGTTACAGCCGGTTTGAAAAATGTAGCTGCCGGAGCTAATCCAATGGATTTGAAACGCGGTATTGATATGGCCGTTATTAAGGTTATTGAACACCTTAAAAATAACAGCGAAGTAATTGGAACTGAATACACGAAGATTAAACAAGTAGCTTCTATTTCTGCAAACAACGATGAAAAAATTGGTGAGCTAATAGCCAATGCCATGCAAAAAGTAGGGAAGGACGGAGTAATAACTGTAGAAGAAGCCAAAGGAACCGAAACCGAAGTAAAAACGGTAGAAGGTATGCAATTTGACCGAGGATATTTATCTCCTTATTTTGTTACCAATACCGAAAAAATGATGGCCGAATTGAGCAATCCTTATATTCTTATCTATGACAAAAAAATAAGCAATATGAAAGAAATACTGCCAATACTGGAAGCCACCGTTCAAACCGGAAAACCGTTATTAATTATTTCTGAAGACATCGAAGGTGAAGCTTTGGCAACTTTGGTTGTTAACAGATTGCGCGGTGCTTTAAAAGTAGCTGCAGTAAAAGCTCCGGGATTTGGAGACAGACGTAAGGAAATGTTGCAGGATATTGCAGTACTTACCGGAGGAACCGTTATCAGTGAAGAACAAGGTTATAAACTGGAAGATACTACCATAGAAATGTTGGGAACTGCCGAAAAAGTTACTATTGACAAAGACAATACTACGTTGGTAAACGGTGCAGGAGAAAAAGATGCCATCGTTAGTCGTATCAACCAAATTAAAGCACAAATTGAAACTACAACGAGCGATTATGACCGTGAAAAATTACAGGAACGCCTTGCTAAATTAAGCGGTGGTGTAGCTGTGTTATATATTGGTGCAGCCAGTGAAGTGGAAATGAAAGAGAAAAAAGATCGTGTGGATGATGCATTGCATGCCACTCGTGCTGCCGTTGAAGAAGGTATTGTTGCCGGTGGTGGCGTTGCTTATGTTCGTGCCCTTGAAGCTTTAGAGGGATTAAAAGGTGTGAATGAGGACGAAACTACCGGAATTGCCATAATTCGCAAAGCATTGGAAGAGCCATTGCGCCAGATAGTAGCCAATGCAGGTGGAGAACCATCCGTGGTAATCCAAAAAGTGAAAGAAGGAAAGGGAGATTATGGATTTAATGCCCGTACAGATGTTTATGAAAACCTGATTGCAGCGGGTGTTATTGACCCAACCAAAGTAGGTCGTATAGCGCTTGAAAATGCAGCATCAGTTGCCTCCATGTTATTGACTACTGAATGTATTTTGGCTGATGAGCCTGAAGATGATAAACCACACAGCCACGGTGGAATGCCAGGCGGTATGGACGGAATGATGTAATTCTATTTACGATTTTAGATTGTAGGTCGCTTATTAAAAAATCCCGTGCTGATTGGCTCGGGATTTTTTTTATCGTCATTGAATTCTAAATTAAAATGAAGGCTTCCTTTAAAACCAGTAAAACCTTAAAACTTCGTTGTAAAGTATATGATTAGTTTACCTAGTAAAAGGACAGCTATTAAAACAAAAACCACAAACAAATACGAATAATTTGGGTCGAAATCTTCTTTTATATACAGCTTAAGTTTTTTCTTACTACAAAATAACCATTTAATTAAACCTCCTATTAAGGCGATTAAAAGAAAAACCAAAACAACAAGAAATATCTCTTTCATAGCTGACATATATTGAATTTAGATAAATTCTTCACCCATAAAAAAATTACTCTACCCTAAATACAGATGAATTAGATAATAACTATCCGAGATTTATGAAAATTAAAAAATTGCTCTGAAAATAATCACAACCAACTTTAAAAAACCTCATTTATCCTTGATCAGCTTACCCTGAGAAATGATTCTGCCCCTGTTTTTAAGAAGGTAGAAATAAACTCCATCGGGTTTTTCGGAAAGATCTATGTTGTGGCCGCCCGGATTCAATTCGTTTTGGAAAACTAATTGACCCATTGCCGTGTAAATTTCCAGTTCCGATATTTCTGAATGGTGAAGCGAGAAGGTATATATTCCATTGGAAGGGTTTGGTGAACAAACAACATTTGGTATTGATGTGACCCAATCCTCCACTCTGGCAGTGCCTCCCGTTTTAAGGATAGTACCACTGTCACCTACCGCATAACCTGTTGTGTTTTTCGGGAAATAGACAGAGGAAAGGTTTTTAGTTGTGCCACTGGCCTGAATAGTCCATTTGGAACCCCCGTCTTCGGTTTTTAATATAATGCCCCCGTCACCTACAACGTAACCAGTGTTAACACTGATAAAAAAGACCGAACGCAATATTTCATCGGTTCCGCTGGCGTGTGTATTCCAGTTGTTGCCACCATCTACAGTTTTTATAATGGTTCCATTGTACCCAACGGCATAGCCGGTATTGGCATCGGTAAAAAAAACGGAATACAAGTCCACATTCAAGGTGTTGCTCAGGGCAGCCCATTTGCTTCCCCCATCTGTGGTTTTCAGAATCGTGCAGCTCCCAACGCTGTATCCAACCGCGTAACCTGTGTTCTTATCCGGAAAATGTAAGGAGAAAAGAGTATTGATCCCGCTTCCCGACCCTGAGTTCTGTGACACCCAGGTGTCACCGCCATCCGTTGTTTTCATAATATTACGGGCCCCTGCATAGTCACCCTGTCCGGTGGCAAAACCTGTATTTGGTCCTGTAAAGAAAAACGAAAAAAGGTTTTTCGTGATTCCGTTGTTTTGAGGTGACCAACTCAGAGCTCCATCTGTCGTTTTGTAAATGGGTCCTGCATTCCCCGCTAAATACCCTGTATTGGAATTAATAAAAAAGATGGTGTACCAATCAATAAAAACAGAAGAAGTCCTCTTATTCCAGGTAAATCCGCCATCCGTAGTTTTTAAACCTATGCCGTAAAGACCTACTGCATATCCTGTGTCAGTTCCTATAAAAAAGACCGATTTTAGATCGTTGCCGGTACCGCTGTTTTGGCGTGTCCATTGGCCATAGGCTGAGATGGAAGAAACCAGTACAGCCCATAGAAATAAAATAAGAGTTCTCGTTTTCATAACTGTAATTTTTTATAAAATAAATAATGATGCCCGATAATATTCTCAGGACAAATTTAAACCAAACTTAATGTTAATGGTTTGAGGTTTTTCAACATACGATTATTATTCAGGACATTACTTTCTTTTTGATTTTTTTCGGTTCATCTGGTTGAAAAAAAATAATAAATAAATTTAGCGTTAGTTTATTTCAAAAAATATTTATTAATACGCTATGATAGAGGAAGATTTGTTTATTAAAAACCGGGGAAGATTTTTATTATAGAATATAATATCCGATTTTGAGGGATAAATTTTTAGAATGTAAAGTATTAAAGTTTTTGATAATGGGTTAAGAAATTTTAAATCCAAAATATTAATAATATGCCCCGTAAACAGCCCCCTAAGATTTTTTACAAAACAAAACCCCCTGAATTACAGAGGGTTTAAGATATAAATTGTAGTCCCTAGGGGAGTCGAACCCCTCTTACCAGGATGAAAACCTGGTGTCCTAACCGATAGACGAAGGGACCTGATTTTTGGGTTTGCAAAAATATAAAAATTTACTTCAAATACAAATACAAATTCCGATTTCATCTCAACTAAATTTTTTATAAGTCTAATACTTGCATTTACAGGCTTTAAGGCCTAATCAGGTTTTTAAACGTATTCAAATATTTTTTGAATTACCCCGAATTTATGTATGTTTGAGCCACCTAAAAATCTAAGTAAAATATCAATGAAAGTAGCAATAAACGGATTTGGGCGAATTGGTCGCCACGCTTTTAAATTTTTATTCAATAATCCAAAAGTAGAGGTGGTGGCCATCAATGATTTGACTGATAATAAAACATTAGCCCATTTATTAAAATACGATTCAATCCACGGACGTTTTAATGGAACAGTGGAATATGACGAAAATTATCTAATTATTAATGGTAAAAAAATTCTCGCCACGGCTGAACGCAATCCGGCAGCATTGCCCTGGGCAAAACTAGGGGTGGATGTGGTTTTGGAATCAACCGGATTTTTTACTGATAAAGAAAAAGCTATAGGACATATTACCGCCGGAGCTAAAAAAGTGGTGATTTCTGCACCCGGAACCGGTGATATTAAAACAATTGTAATTGGTGTAAATGAATCGGTATTGGATGGCAGTGAGCAGGTTTTGTCCAACGCCTCCTGCACCACCAATTGCCTTGCTCCTATGGTAAAAATATTGGATGAAAATTTTGGAATTGAAAATGGGTTTATGACCACCATACATGCCTATACATCCGACCAAAGTCTGCAGGATGCACCGCACAAAGATCTTCGAAGAGCCAGAGCTGCCGCCCAAAGTATTATACCTACCAGCACAGGTGCTGCCAAAGCAGTAGGCTTGGTTTTGCCACATCTCAATGGGAAATTGAATGGCAACTCCATGAGGGTTCCAATTCCGGATGGCTCAGTTACCGATTTTACATGTGTATTAAAAAAATCGGCTACAGTAGCCGAAATAAACGATGCCTTTAAAAAAGCCTCAGAGGGGTCATTAATAGGGATTTTGGAATATACTGTCGATCCTATTGTTTCAATAGATATTGTAGGCAATACCCATTCGTGCATATTCGACAGCCAACTAACAATGGTAATTGGAAATACTGCTAAAGTGGTGGGCTGGTATGATAATGAAACCGGCTATTCGAGCCGGGTGGCCGACTTGATAGCTATGATTGGTTAACTTTTATTGATTTTAAGGCTTGAATTGGTGATTGGTAATTCGTAATTTTTAATTCAAAATTCGAAATTTTTAAAAAACTTACACTATTATGGTTTGAAATATCAAACCTTTTTCGTCTTATTGCGTAACTATTTACATGATGATAAAACCGGATAAAGGGAAATTATTAATTTCGGAACCATTTATCAGAGATCCTGCCTTTGGACGGTCTGTAATATTGGTTGTAGAAAAAAATGAAATGGGTACCGTGGGGTTTGTTTTAAATTATAAACTCAATGTGTCGGTGGCCGATGTTTTAGATGTTTTGCCACTTAAAAATACCTTATATCAAGGCGGCCCTGTAGCCCATGATTCTTTACATTTTCTATATAGAGGAAATAAACCTCTCAAACATTCCGTAAAAGTAATGCAGGGACTTTATTGGGGCGGTGATATTGAAGAACTGATAGATAAAGTAAACACCGGCGAAATTTTACACGACAGCCTTCGTTTTTTTATTGGCTATTCGGGTTGGGAATCGGGTCAACTTGAATCGGAAATGAACGACAATACCTGGATAGTAGCTCCTGCTGATATTAGAAGTGTGTTTGAGCTAAGTGCTGAAAAACTTTGGAAACAAAGTATGAAGGCATTAGGAGGTGAATATGCCTTGTTAGCTAATTCGCCGCTGGATCCGAAGCTGAATTAGGGTTAATTAGAAATTTTTATTGGTTTCGCGGCTAAAAGCCTTGAGAAACCACATCCCAATCCAGCATAGAATCCGGATTTTCTTCGAATTCTTTAATTCTTGCTTTTACAATTGCCTTATGTTCTTTCGGAACTTTGAAGTTAATGAGTGCCTTATAAAAAAGCATTATCTGATTTTTTATACTTAATCCTATGTTTTGGTTTCACTTTCAAATTTCAATTTTCCAATTTCAAAAGACCTTTACCAAATCCCAATACTCTCCAAATCCCATTTGCCCTGAGAACGCAATACTTTTTCTATCAATTCCCTAACACACCCTCCCCCGCCCGGATAGGCTGAAACAAAATCGCAAATTTCTTTAATATCATGCGAGGCATCAGCCGGACAACATTTTAAGCCCACTTCTTTTATTAATTGATAATCGGGTAAATCATCGCCCATATAGGCTATTTCTGAAGCTTTAAGATTTTTGGAAGAAAGATAATTTTTATAAACCGGGAGCTTTTCATGCACTTTCATAAAAATATCGTTTATACCCAATCCTTCCAATCGTTTCAAAACCCCGGCTGAATTTCCACCTGAAATTACACAAATATTATACCCCAATTTTATGGCCAATTGCATCACAAAACCGTCCTTAATATTGAAACTTCGAAGCATATTTCCTTCATCCGTCACCAATACCTGACCATTGGTCATTACTCCGTCCACATCAAGGATAAAGGTGGTTATTTCAGTTAGTTTATTTAAATACATATTTTTTAAAATTCCAAAAAACAAATTCCAAATCTCAAATTGCAACTAAAATACAAGTTTTTAAAATGCAAAAACTCAAACCATGGCACTTTTGTTCCTTTAATTATTTCAGATATTATTTGACAATTAATTCATTTTTAATTTTTAAATCAAGGTATTATCAATTAATTCATATTTATTTTTTTAGTATAGGAATTGATGAATTTCCAATTTGTCGAATCTACGATGTGTTATTTATTTTTTGGAATTTGGAATTTGCCTTTTTGAAATTTGGAATTTGCCTTTTTGGAATTCGGGATTTTAACTTTTAACCTTTTAACTTTAACCTTTGTTCTTTCAACCCTGGTTATCCCTCCATTCATACACCCATTTCGATTGTATCATTTCCAAATGGCCTTCCGTACATTCCTCGCGTTTTCCTTTAAAATCAGGCAATTCAAGTACCCACTCTATCAATTCTGTAAAACGAATACGATAAATCTGGCTTTCGCCAAAAGCATCTCCAAATTTTTCATATAGGCTAATCGCAATATCCTCATGGTCTTTCCAGTAAACGGGCAGGTGAAATTTTTCAGTCATTTTCTTTTTTTTTATTCAAATTATTTTTAAAACGCTCCTATTTCCAATTCGTTAATCTATACGCGTTTTGCAAAGCCCATTTTCAAATTTCCTAATTTCCAAATCTAATGTCCTAAATGTACCGATTGGTCAGGGATTGTAACTTCCACATCGCCATTGATAATGCATTGGCAAGCCAGCCTTGAGTTTATTTTCGGACTAACGGCCCTGTCAATAAAATCTTCTTCAGTATCAGTAATTTCAGGTAATGTAGCCATGCCTTCATTAATATAAACCTGACAGGTGCTGCATGCACACACAGCGCCGCAATTGTGATGCAATGAAATATTATTGTCTAAAGCCGCATCTAATATGGTATCGCCCTGTCTTACTTCTACTTCAATGGGAGGAATGGATTGCTCGAAAAAATTAAACGTTACTTTAAATGTATTTGCCATTGATTAATGCCGCGAAGATAGTTCTATTTTAGATTTACGATTTACGATTTTAGATTTTAATTGAATTTCCTCTTTGAAATTTAGAATTTTGTCTTTGGAATTTATTTGACAATTAGTTTATTTTTATTTTTTAAATCAATGTATTGCCGAATCTGCGATTTGTATTTTATTATTTGTATTTTGTTATTTACCAAATGTTATTTCACCAAAGCAACCCCTATTGAAAATTTACCATCTTTTTAAAAACAATATTCAAACGATAGCACGATTTTTGCAAACCAAATATTTACGAATGAAAAAAATAACCCACCTGATTTTAACACTGCTTTTCCTATCAAAATTAAGCTTTGCTCTTGGTCCTAAACAAAAAGAAATTGAATTATCATCCCTTATAGGCAAACGTATTTTTGAAAGCCCGCTGAATGAATGGCTCGAGAAAAATTCATATACCACAGGCGTTGAAGAACTTCAAACCGATGGCCCTGTTCTATTTATCAAACATTATCAAAAAGGATATTTGCTCATGTTTGATATCAATATGACCTTGAATTCTATAAGTCTTTATTCAAAAGGGGGAAGTTATGAAAAATATAAAGGGGCATTGCCACATAATCTTAAATTTGGTATGAACCGTGATTCGCTTTATCGTGTTATTGATCTCAGGTTGGTAGAAGTTGAAGATAATCCATATATACTTTTAGGAAAATTGAACAATCAAATTGTTCAGCTTTTATTTAATTCCAAAGGACTTAATCAGGTAAATATTACAACTGCCGATACATTGCTCCGAGCAAGTGATGCAAATTTTGTGAGGTTGGTTTCTAACGGGTTAATTGTTTCGGGAGATTGCGACAGCACCGAGGGAAAAATGGCCTGGAACGATGGACAGGCCACGTATGAAGGGAAGTGGGAAAATAATATGCCGCATGGTAAGGGTTTTTTTAAAGACCAATATGATAACTGGTATAAAGGCGATTTTAAGTATGGTTATTTTTGGGGAAAGGGACAAATGAAAGTTTCTGGCTATTATTTTTATGATGGTGATTTTTTAATGAGCCGGCGGCATGGAAATGGTATTTGTACTTTCGTAAAACCCAAAGGAGAAAGTTATGAAGGGCAATGGAAACAGGACGAAATGAATGGGCTTGGAAAATATATTATAACACCTAAACGATACTATTATGGCAATATGGCCGATGATAAATTTAATGGCTATGGAAAATTAGTAACCCCCGATGGCTGGATGGAAGGGGTTTTTAAAAATGGATTCCCAAATGGTTTTATCAAACAATTTGTAAAACTTGAAAACCTGATGACCGAAGGAAATTGGGTGAATGGGAAACGGGATGGAAAATTTAAACTGACTAATACCGAAACCAAAAAAGTTATTTATAAAATGTTTGAGAATGATATTGAGATCATTGATAAATAAAAAAAGGTTAAAGGTTAAAGTAAAAAGGATAAAGATTAAAGTAAAAAGGTAGAGAAAGAAGGTTA
>CAYHCM010000109.1:0-6810 GCA_964355045.1 uncultured Chitinophaga sp.
GGTAAAATGCAAATGGATCTGAATAACGCACTGCGCGAAAAAGCGGATATCAAAAAATCAATAACTATTGAATATAGTTATCAAATAGATGAATTAAAGGCAAAACTAACTAACGCCCGGGCCGACCTTGAACAATGCCTGGCGGCTAAAGCAAGTGCAGGCAACATGATAAAAGAAACACCTGAAAATGTTGTTGACTCAGATAGGCACGATGATCTTAAAATAATTGAAGGAATTGGGCCGGCTCTGGCTAAAGTTTTGAATAATGCAGGTATTAATAGCTTCACGCAATTGGCCAATAGGGATGAAAAAACATTGCGCGAAATATTGAGAAATGAAGGGTCACGGTTTAAAGTTCACGACCCCTCCACCTGGCCCGAACAAGCAAGGTTGGCTTCTAATGAAAGTTGGGAAGAGTTAAAAACATTGCAGGAGAAAATCAATTTTGGTTTAAATTCTTAGTGATAATTTCTAAGTTTTGCCATAGAACATAGCATTCATAACACAGAACTTTTCAATACCTTTGCCCTACTAAATGAATATTGGAATTGTTTGTTATCCTACCTTTGGTGGAAGTGGTGTAGTAGCTACCGAACTTGGAAAAATATTAGCTTCCAAAGGCCATATTATACATTTTATATCCTACGAACAACCGGCCCGTTTAGATTTTTTTTCTCATAATCTGTTTTATCATGAAGTCACGGTTTCCACCTATCCCCTGTTTCAGTACCCGCCTTATGAATTGGCTCTTACCGGAAAAATAGTGGAAGTGGTGCAAAGTGCTAAACTCGATATTCTTCATGTTCACTATGCCATACCACATGCCGCCGCGGCTATTATGGCAAAAAAAATATTGAAAGATATTAACCATGTTTTAATTCCGGTGATAACTACACTGCATGGTACCGATATTACTTTGGTAGGCAAAGACCCTAACTACGAAGGGGTGGTATCCTATTCCTTAAATCAAAGCGATGCCATTACATCCGTTTCGGCAAGCCTCAGAGACGATACCTATAAATTTTTTAAAATTAATAAACCGATTTTAGTAATCCCTAATTTTATTGATTTGGAAAAATACAGTCGTCAGGATAATGCCGGCTATCGCAAGGCATTTGCTTTGGAAAATGAATATATCCTGATGCACACATCCAATTTCAGAAAAGTAAAACGCATACAGGATGTTATCACTATTTTTAATAATGTACTTAAAATTAAACCTTCAAAATTAATTTTGGCAGGCGATGGTCCTGAAAGGCGGATTATTGAAAAAATGTGCAGTGATTTGGGAATAAGCCACCATGTGTTTTTCTTAGGCAAACAAGATAATATTGAAAAAATACTATCTATTGGTGATGTATTTTTAATGCCATCAGAAACTGAAAGTTTTGGATTGGCAGGATTGGAAGCTATGGCATGTGGAGTACCTGTTATATCATCCAACACCGGTGGTATGGCTGAAGTTAACAAACATGGGTTTTCCGGTTATTTGGCCAATGTTGGAGATACTGAAACCATGACAAATTACACCCTCGACATTTTGAAATCGGAAGAAAATTTGAATACATTCAGAACCAATGCCAGGCTGCATGCTTCTATTTTTTCAAAAGAAAAAATAGTACCGCTTTATGAAAATTTATATGCATCCTTAAAAAATGAAAGCATTTAAAATAGATGTATCCGGCAAAGTTCAGGGCGTATTTTATAGGGCACATACCATTAATAAAGCAAAGGAATTAATCCTTAAAGGAACCGTTAAAAATATGCGTGACGGGAGTGTTCAAATAATAGCAGAGGGAGCTGAAGAGAATTTATTAAAATTGGTAAATTGGTGCAGAATTGGGCCTTTGCTCTCTGAGGTTACAGCCGTAAATGTAACAGAAATTACACCTATGGGCTTTGATAATTTTAAAATAATTTAATGCCTTTTATAGATTGAGATTCGACAAATTTTGAAAAGTTGTCGAATCTTTCATAAACATCCACCTTTTAATAGCTGACCTGTTCCTCTTTTAATAACAAGTTTTAATTTAGTGGTGTCTGAAGGAGTATTTTTATAAAACACATTCCCTTTATAAAAAATATTAGCATAAAGTTTAATTTTTGGGTTAACATAACAATCGAGCGGTGTATGGCAATCAATATAAATATCGTCGCATAATAATTTGCAGGCATGCAATTGGCTTGCTTCTTCAATACTGCAACTAAAAATATTGGAAAATCCTTCTAAAAATATATTACCCGAATTGATGCTTTGAACATCCAAAAAACCAAGTTTAATTTTTATATTAATATCACCCAACCCGTAGTTTTTCAGTTTAAGGTAATTCGATTTTTCAAAATGCAGGGTATCTTTACTTGTTAGGTTTGAAGCTGAATATATTTCAATATCATCCAAATATTTTACCCGTATTTCTATTAAAATTTTTCGTTTATAGCTTCTCACAAAGTTGCAGGTATTTTTATTTTCGATGGTTAGCTTATTGTCCTTTACCCGGGTTGTAATTTGCCCAATGATATGACTGCCTGCCGTAATTTTTATTTCTTCGTTTTGGGTAGTATCCTGAGTTAACAGTATTTCAAATTTTTCACCAGCCTTTATTTTGGTAAAGGGTTCTACCTTTCTGATTACAGTTATTTCCTTACCGGTTCCCTGAAAACAATCGTTCCATTGATCTTTCCGGCAGCCACTAAAAACGAGCAACAAAATAATTAAATTCCTTATTTTAAAACGCCCTTTCATCTCCTGAATTTTTTAAATTTATAACCAACTCCCCATTCAAAATAATCTGCCGTTCCAAAATGCACTTTAAGCGTTCCGTTTACAAACCAATCCTTATTCAGTTCATACCTGAAACCTATACGCTGATATGAGAAATACTTGGTTTGATACGGATTTAATAAATAAAATCCAATATCTGTAAGCATTGCAAACCGTCCAATATCATATCTGTGACCAATTAATACCCCAAGCTCGGTACTGTTATCAATACCTACACGTGGTTCGTTGAGCAATAAAACATGTGAATAAGGATGAGTAGGATCCCAAACCAAATCGGCACCCAAATACCATCGCCTTACGGGGCTTAGTGGTTTATTCCAGCGATATCCTAAACTTACTATGTGAAACTGACGGGGTTTGGCTGTAAATTTTTCTTTAAATGCATAATTTAGTAATACCTCATGAGGGTTGACCGTGGTTTTAAAGGATTTTAAAGTATCCATAATTTTGGCCGTTTCCTTTCCGTAAGCCACATTTAATCCTAAAAATAAAGAAGGCATATTAATACCCAAATTTGGAACCTTTATAGCTCCGTTCGAAAAATGAGTTAAGCCCAATCCGGTTTTTAAACTTAGCCGTGATGAAAGGGCGGTTTGATAAATAACTCCTAATTGGATGCAGCCGTTCCAATGACTGCCAATAGCCATATTTTTCCTGTTATTATTAATATCATATTTTTTGGTAACATATCCTAAGCCCGTTCCAAGTCTAAAAGCCAGATGATTACTCCCCTTGCCGGCAATCCGAAATTGAAAATTGGCGCCTAACGAATATACTTTGCCTGTACGGTTTGGATTTCCCAGGTCCATATAAATAAAATTGTAACCAACCTGTGCATTTTTATAATAGCGGTTCCATATTTTATCGGTATTGTTGGTTCGTGCCAGCAACAGTTCAAAGCCTTTTATATGCGCTTCAAGGTTTCGGGCATCATCGGTATGGGCGTATAAAAACCCGGGATAATACATAAACCCTGATGCCCAGTTATACTGTGCATGCGCTTTTGAGCAGTTAAAAAGAGTAGCTATAAATAATATAAAGTAAGTGCGCATTGGCAGTATGCAAAAAAAAGAAAAATCTATGAATGAAAATGACATATTATTCGATTTTAGATTTTAGATTTTAGATTTACGATTTTTAGTCAGGTTAATTGAAAATCGAAAACGTAAAATTTATTTGCTACCTTACACGTTAATACTAAAATCATCTTAAATTCGGCCTTTATTTAATGATTATAAGAAATTGCTTTTTTGTATTGATATTATTGAGCTTCACATCATGTTTTGAAGTGGTTGAGGATATAACATTTAAAAATGACGGTTCCGGAATTTTGAAGATAATTATAAATTTAAGCCAAAGTAAAAATGAAATAAATTCGTTGATGAAATTAGATAGTTCATCTGGATATAAAATACCCAATGAAAAAGAACTGAACTCTTACTTAGATCAGGCATTGAAAACCTTGAAAACCAGTGAAGGACTTAGTAATGTGAGTATAAAACGCGATTTTAAAAAATGGATTTTTGAAATAAAAACAGACTTTAAAACCACTCAAAATTTAGAATCAGGTTTAAAAAATATTTATAGCGACTTTTCAGGGGGTAAGCCGTTTACTTTTAGAAATAAACTTATTTTTGATGGCAAAACATTGGAGCGTGAGGTACAAAATTTGGATGAAAATACCCGAAAGCAGCTTAATAAGCCTGCTGAAAAAAGAATATTTGCCAATGCCAAATACATTACCATTTACAGGTTTGAAAGCACCATTGAAAAAAACAGTAACTCAAGGGCGAAAATATCGCCAAGCAAAAAAGCCATTATGCTGCAAAGCAATGTATTGAATATTATTAACGGAAAGGAAACAATTAAAAACATAATAAAACTTAATTAAATGAAGTGTAAGTTACTCCTATTACTTTTTATAGCTCTGGGTATTGAGCTGAATGCCCAGCAAGGGTTAGACAAAAAAATTCCAAAGCAGGCCACGTTTGTATTTTCACTTAATCTTAATACCCTTTCGAAAAAAATAAATTTTAATGATTTGGGCAATTACAATTTTTTGAAAAAGCCTGAAAATGATGATTTCTTTGAGCCATCCTCTGCCCTTAAAGAATTATTTCGCTTGCCTGATAAAGCGGGCATTAGCCGCACAGGAAAACTTTTTATTTTTTCGGAAAACCACGACAGCATTCATAATCTTTCATACCTCATTGCTATATCAGATGCCAAAGCATTTGAAACCCGGATGGAAGATATTTTGAAAACCAAACAAAATGAACCTAAATTTAAAAAAGCAGGGAAGCTTAAAGTTTTAACTTATGATCATAAAATTTGTATTTCACTTGCCAAAGATTTTGCATTAATTTCAATCTGGACTTTGCCGTATTATTACAATGAAGATTATGACGAGTACAGCGAAGAACGAAACCGGGTGATTCAAATTATTGACAGTATAAACTTTTCTCATGCAGATTCGGCTGCTGTTTTTAGTGATTCAGTTCTGATTGATTCGGCAGCTACTCATGAAATAATTAAGGATGAAATAATTTCCGAAGAAGATATAGTACCACCTCCACCTCCTTTAGATGACGAAGAGGATATAACCGATTCAACAATGGCAATGGATATGGATGCAGAACCGGAACCATATTACGACAGAAGTTATGACGATGATTCATTAATGAAACAATTTGAACGCAGGTGGGCAGCCAAACGAAAAATGGATGAAGACCGGTTTTGGGAAAAACACACCCGCAAAATGACCTTGCATCAAAAAAATATAAATGAACTGAAACCTGCTGAAAGCCTTGCTTCCAATAGCGAATTTTCAAAAGTGTTTACCAATAGTGACGATATAATTTATTGGTTCGATTACCAAAGCTATTCGCAACAATTAATTGATATTATGAGCGACAAGTACGGTATGTCGTATCGCTACGATACTGCCGTTGTAAATGAAATGTTAAAAAATAAACCTCCAAATCAATTGACCGAATTGGTAAATGGCAATAGTATGTATGGGCTGGGAAATTTTGAAAAAGGCGAGATAAAGATGAATTTTTACAATATCTTTAATGATAAACTGAAACCCTATTTCGAAAAAATTTACTCAAAAGATATTAACCCTGATTTTTTTAAATACATCAAAAGCGATAACCTGATGGGTTTAATAAGTATGAGCATTAATACACAGGCCGGTGCCGATTTATATTATGAATTTCTTCGACGCGCATCTGAAAGTACTGCCATTCCTAATAAATGGGCTGTGGCTTTTATCGAAATTACCGATCTTTTTTTAGATAAAAATGTATTGCACCATACCTTTAAGGGCGATGCGGTTGTAGCTTTTACGGGTATCAAATCCTATTTAAAAACCTATTCCGATTATCAATATGACTCCTTAACATTTGAAAACACAACGGTAGAAAAAACCAAAACAGATTATATTCCTGAGTTTGTTGCTATTTTGACCATCGAAAATCTTGAAAATGTAAAACGGATTTTAAAAATGATAAAACGATTGGATGGATTAACCGAAATTTCAAAAGATGTGTATTCGTTCAAATCAAGAAGCAGTGAGATAAACGGCAATTTTTTTGTGGTAATAAAAGATAATTTGCTTTTTATAACAAATGATAAACCATTGGCCACCGAGCAAATTAATGAAGGCTTAACCACAAGCCGAACCGTTGGCAATGCGTATGAATCCTATCTTAAAAATTCGTCATTCGGATTTTGGGACGCTTCAAAAATGTTTAAACTAATGGCTGAAGGACCCGAAGAAAAATTTGGGAAACCCGATGCACTTCAAAAGCTGAGTGAAAAAATAAATAAAGGTTTTTTTGTAACCAAACCTTTAGAAGGAAATACCATGAATGCCGAAATAACCCTGGAAATGAAAAACCGTGAGAACAGCAGTTTGTTGGAATTATTAAAATTATTTGATGATTTGTATATAATGAAGAAATTTTAGATTTTAGTCCCCCTTGTGAAATGGGTGGTGTAATGGCGAAGGGGGTTGGTTAAAG
>CAYHCM010000109.1:6910-11315 GCA_964355045.1 uncultured Chitinophaga sp.
GTTAAAGTCCCCCTTGTGAAATGGGTGGTGCGATGGCGAAGGGGGTTGGTTAAAGTCCCCCTTGTGAAATGGGTGGTGCGATGGCGAAGGGGGTAGGGGGATGTTTTTAAAAAAAATCGAGTCTATAAAAAATTTAGTTTGAAGCGCTATATAAAATATGGTTTTATTATTATTTCTGCCGTTGCATTAGTAGGCTTTATCTTTTATATGGTTTTAAAACCAAAGGAATCAATTATTAAAAATATTCCGGCCGATGTAAGCTATTGTTTCACCATCAACAAACAAGAATTTATTAAAGAAACTTCGTTGGGCGAAGAACTTGAAAAAGATTCGTTATTTCAAAAATTTAAAGCCAAAATACCCCCCAAGGCTTTGGAAATATATGAAGTTGCAGGTATAAACAAATTAGGTGATTTGGCTATATTTGGAGAAACGAATGATGTATTGAATTTGGCCTGGATTGGTGAAAGTAAAAAAAAATTAAAAGAGTTTATTAAAGATAACAGGCTACATGAAACAGAATACAAATATTTTAATCAGGTAAAAATATCGGATAAATTATTTCTGAATTATCGGTGGCCTATGCTTGTGCTCAGCAATTACATAACAACTGAAAACTTTGATTTTTTTGACCCAAAAGTAAAAAAACTAAAACCAAACGATTTATTGCATCCCGCTACCGAAAACAGTTTGTTATATGGATTTATAATACCCGACCGGGGATTAATGCTCAACTATACGTTTATCCCTTTATACGGCAAAGCCTTTGTTTGTTTAAAAAAAGATGATAAAAAAATAGAAGTGTTATTTGTGCAACCACGTATGAAATTGAAAGGAAAATTAGGCCTTCCCGAAAAAACACCTTCAAGTCATGCCCTTTTAAGCTGGCCTATAGACAGCCAGCCTGTTTCAAAAATAAAATACATACCCGGGGTAGTCTTAAAAAGTTTAGACCGGTTGCTGTCAAAACCGGTTACGCATTTATATGCTGAGGTTTTAGATACCATATCAACCATCGAAGAAAAAACGCAATTAGATTTTGATGCTGAGTTTCAGGGAACTTTAAAAGTAATTGAAAATTATAAAACGTATCCCGGATTGCGATTGGAATTTATAAAAAAAACACCTGTTAACGCCAATCGTTTCAAACGCAGGAGTAAACCAGTTAATCTTGGTTTGGATATTTTCAAACTCAGGTTTACCGAAACCGCATCCTCATATACAATCGAGTCGGACACTAACTCAATATGGGTTTCGCAACAAAACATGCCCGATTATTATGTATATGCCAATTTGGTTACTCTCAACACGGATCCTTTTTGGGAATCCTTTACCAAAACAACTATCAAAACTTTGCAACTTCATGCTGCGGCATTGGGCAAAGGTTCGGTGTTTGTGCTAACGCTGCAAAGGGAGTAAGGTCTCCCTCTTTCCAAACGTTTTTTTTACTTTTGGAATGTTTAATCTCCGCGGGAATTATCAAAAGCCATACGTTTGAAAAGACGGAGTTTTATACGTTGAGCTGAGATTAATTTCATAGTTATTTCTAATCATTTTTGAATAGTAATTCACCTCCTTTTTATAGTTACTTCTAATCATTTTCATGAAATACAAGAATTGCGTAAGGTTCATGTTTTAAAATGGTATATAATTGTACCTGAAAAAAAACAAACATTATGTCATTTACAGGAAACGAAGATCACAGCATTAGCCTTCCCAATGCGGCAGATTTAACAGCCAATTACAGAACTAATCATGCTACGGCAATCAAAGGATTTTATTATGGCAAAACCGCTATATCAGATATTCTGGCACAGGATGATTGTGTTGGTATCCGTATTTATTTTGGGGAAGATGAATTTGCAAATCCTCAACTTGTTATTTGCGGAGTAGATGCCAATGAAGACGATTTGGATCAGGGCTTATTAGCTGAGTTTGGCTGGCCATGTCCACCCCAATGTGGAACATCCAATGCGTTAAACTCATAATGTGGTTTAATGTAATAAGTAGCTCCTCACTTTTTTTTCCCCTCATTGCAGGACTGTTTTTCTATAATCGAAATGGCAGACTTCAAACTTATTTTTTAGGATTTATCATTTTCTCTGTCATTTTCGAAGCAGTTTCAAGTATTTTAGCTTACAATGGAATCAATAATCATTGGATGTTCAAACTCTTTTTCGTTTGTGATTTTTTGTTTTTTGCCTGGTTATTTAATAAACACAAAATATACCCTAAATGGCTGCGAATCTTAACCTTTGCCATTTTAAGTTTTATAGTATTTGATGGCGTTGATTCCTGGTTTTTACATCTGTCATTCTATACTTCCGGGTTCTATTTTATAGCCATATTCTTATATTCCATTATACTTAGTTTTTATGCTATTACCACATTATTTGACGATTGGTATCCGGCGCGAAACCCTATTTTATGGATAGCTGCGGCACGGCTAATTTATTATGTGTTTGTGTTGGTTATCTTTGTGACTTCAAGCATTTCGTTTTTTAAGTTTAAAAATGACCAATTTGCAGAAGCCTTTACCATAATTAATGGAGTAGCTAATATTTTGTGTAATATAGTGTATGGCGTTAGTTTTTTATGCAGACGGGTTCAGATACAGATGTAAATTTAGTTATATATTTTACCATTGCCCTCGCAGTAATGGGAGTTCTTATTTTTGTTCTTTTTTATTTGTTTCATAAAAAACTAACTCAGCAAAAAAAAGTATCTATTACCAACCTTATTAAAGGGCAGGATGACGAACGGGAACGACTGGCGCGAGATCTGCACGATGAAATGGGAGCCGAACTTTCGGCTATTATTCTTAAATTAGATGAAATAAAAAACTTCAGTAGTAAAACACTTGAAATAAGAGACGAAGCCATTCAACAATTAAATGAAGCCATCAATAAAATAAGGCACATATCACACGATATAATGCCACCAACTTTGATACGTTTTAATCTGGCGGGGACATTAACCGAAATGGCTGAAAGATATAACACAAAAGGCATACCTATGATTTTTAAAACCAATTGCCAGCTCTCTAAATTTGATAAAACTACCGAACTTCATCTATACCGAATAGTAAAAGAACTGGTTAATAATACCGAAAAACATAGCAATGCCAATCAAATTGATATAGGAATGAATTACAATAAACCTTATTTGTCGCTATCATATAGCGACAATGGTAAGGGAATAATACCTACACTGGAAGGCAAGGGTACAGGGCTTAAAAATATAAAGCTAAGGGCAAAATTGTTAGACGCTGAGTTATTGATAAGCAGTGAAAAAGGATTTAATTTAAAACTTACTTTAAAAATAAATGAAAATACTGGTAGTTGAAGATCAACCAATATACCGCAAAGGTTTGGTAAGGGTTATTAAGACTCACAAAGAAGTCACGCTTTGCCATGAAGCAGAAAACGGATTTGAGGCCATTGAAAAACATAAAGCCCAGTCGTATGATATAGTATTTATGGATATTAGTATGCCTGTAATGGATGGTGTGGAAGCTACCCGGATATTAAAAAAAGACTATCCGGGTATCCAGATTATTATTTTGTCCATGTACGATTCGTTATTACAGGTAACGGAATTGCTAAACCTTGATATAAGCGCTTATCTGATGAAAAATGCCGGAGAAAGAGAAATACTAAAGGCACTGACACTTGTATGCGAAGGAAGTTTTTATTTTACGCCAACTATAAGTCAGATATGGAATCAGTATATTAAAGAAAAAGCCTGGAAACAAGCCTATAAGCCGGAGATAAAACTAAGCACCATGGAAAAAAAAGTTCTGAAGAATATTTGTGAAGAAAATAGCTCAAAGGAAATTTCGGAAAAAATGAACTTAGCCATTTCTACCATTAATAACCATAAGCAGAACATTATGAAAAAACTCAATATCCATACCAATGTCGGTTTGGCTATGTATGCAATCCGCAACCGTATCATCGAGTAATAATTCGGGTATAGTTATTTCTAACTAATTTTTGCTATTCATTTTTCGCTACAATACACCGTTTTTATAGTTAATTCTAATCATTTTTAGCTCGTCAATTGCTTTTGATGCAGATTACTATAACTTTGCAACCATAGGGCTCTCTGGTTAAGCATTTATTAAAATGTACTTTAACCAAGGAGTTATTATTGGTTATTCTCTGATTTATGAATCGCTTAAAGCAATATTTTAATTGTGTTCCTTTGCTCATTACAATACTTTTATCACAAAATTGTTTTGCACAAAAGGAAACAAATTACTGGTATTTCGGAAAAAAAGCCGGATTAGATTTCAATACCGGTAAACCAACAGCTATAACAACTGTAAAACTAAATATTGACAGAAGTATTGCTACCATTGCAACATCTTCCGGACGATTATTATTTTATACAAATGGCTATC
>CAYHCM010000110.1:0-11269 GCA_964355045.1 uncultured Chitinophaga sp.
TATAAAAATGCTGTACCGGCCGGCGATTATTTAAAAATGCTGCCCTGGTGGGAAAAAAGCCGACATGGTGAACCCAATATTACATGGCCTGGAAAGATTGATTATTTTGCAGTAAGCAGCGGAACCACCGATAATAGCAGCAAGTATATTCCTGTAACCCCCGAAATGCAAAGGGCTATAACCCGGGGAGGCATACGGCAATTGGTGAGCATAGCCAAAACCGATGTACCCAAAGACCATATTATGAAAAATTGGTTGCTTATAGGCGGCAGTACCGATTTGGATTTTAACGGAATTTATCATTCGGGCGATTTGAGCGGGATAACTACAAGCCATATCCCGTATATGCTTCAACATATAAGCAAGCCCGAACAAAAAATAAAACTGGAACGCAACTGGCAGGAAAAAATAGCAAAAATAACTCGCGAAGCCGTTAATTGGGATGTAGGAATAATAGCCGGCGTACCGGCTTGGGTGCAAATGCTTTTTGAAAGTATTTTAGAACATTACAAAATTACCAATATTCATGAACTCTGGCCCAATCTGGAAGTTTATATACATGGCGGGGTTTCTTTAAAACCTTATAAAAAAAGTATTGATAAATTACTTGGCCGACCCATTAAATATTTTGAAACCTATTTGGCTTCGGAGGGTTTTATAGCTTTTCAAAAAACTGAAAATACCGAAGGAATGCGATTGTTATTTCGCAATGGGGTTTATTTTGAATTTATTCCTTTTAATAATCAAAATTTTAATGAAAATGGCGAGCTTACAGGCAATCCCAAAGCCTTATCATTATTAGAGGTGGATGAAAAAACGGATTACGCCTTGCTAATCAGTACCTGTGCCGGAACCTGGCGCTACCTTATTGGCGATGTTATCAGGTTTACAAATCTTAAAAATTGTGAAATAGAAATTATAGGCCGTACCAAGCATTTCCTCAGCCTTTGCGGCGAGCATTTAAGTGTGGATAATATGAACCGGGCTCTTGAACTTACAAGCAATGATTTTGGGGTAGATTTAATAGAATTTACGGTAACAGGTATTCCGCATCCCGATGGCTATTTTGCTCATCATTGGTATGTTGGGTATGATGGGACGAACTTGGATGGGGAAGAAATAAAAAATTCAATTGACAATCATTTGAAAATTTTGAACGATGACTACAGGATCGAAAGAACCGCAGCCTTGCGCGATATTTATGTTGATTTGATACCCAACGCCGTTTTTATTGAATGGATGCGAAAAAATGGAAAACTAGGTGCCCAAAACAAATTTCCTCGGGTTATGAAAAACGAAAAACTGGAAGATTGGAAACATTTTGTTGAAAAGTTTAAAGCAGAGGTTGGGAGTTAGTTTCTCCGTGTATATTTTGCCAATAATTTTGAAATAACCTTAATTCACCAAATGAATAATCATCACCTAATATTGATTTGGCTTCACCTAATAAAATTTTAGAATTTTGAGAATAAAATTTTTCTAAAATCTCTATTTTTTCTTTCGATAATAATTGCTCTAACTTCAAAGCACCATTGAGAACACATTGCGATAAATGTCCGTAAACAGTAGATTCTGTCAATCCCCTTTCTAGGGCTATTTCAGCAATCGATTTACCATTTACAAATGCAGTATAACTCGTTTTATGAGTTTCCCCAATTTGGCGTTTTGGTTTTATTTCTTCTTCAATGGGAATTGGTGGTTCAATCTTATTTTTTTCACAATAATTTTTTACAATTTCAATAATTTCTACCCCAAATCGCTTAGAGGTAACTTTTCCAATTCCGTTTATCCGTTCCAAAGATTTAAAATCGGTGGGCAAATTATTGGCAATCCCCAGCAAAGCTTTCAAAGTGAAAATTTGATAGTCTTCTACCCCGTTTTCTAAGGCATAGCCTTTTCGAAGTATATTAATTTCATTGTAGAGTTCGGGATGATTACTTCGTCGCGATTCTCTTATTCGTCCTGGTTTTAAAGCTTTTATTTTTTCAAAATCAATTTCAGCATTTACTTTTGCCTGGGTATAACCTATTGCTGAAAATCCGGAGGTGCAATAGTTGAAACATTGGCTTTTAATAAAAAAAGCTTTATTGGCGGTATTCAACGCTTTTGTAATAATTTCCTTTATGGCCTTATTTTCGGTGGTAATAAAAAAACCGGTTAAGGGTTCTATCACTATCTCCTTAATTTTTCCTTCAAAATAGGCGGCTCCTTTTTTAAGTCTTTCTTTTAAAAATACATTATTTTCGGGCAAATCGGCCTTTGGCAATATGTCTTTTATCTGTTTTTGAAATTTTGAGAGTACCTCTCCTATTTCCTTTTCTGATTTATATTGGATTCCTTCTACCAAAGCTATGCTTTTGGCATCCACCGGTGGCGAATTTTCAATTAGTTGTTTGTGCAAATAAACTAAAGGTCTTTGCAATTGCCCATAATCTAATAAGTCCATCAACAGGCTTTCCTGATAATCGAATTTGTCTTTTTCCAGCATACTTTTATCCAACACCTCCTCCGATATTTTACCGTTAAACCGATGAATATTATAATCCAAACGTATGCTTTTGCTATAAATAGGGGTGCTTAATATAATCCCTTCTAAAGTGCGGCAACGGCTGAGGGCCACATAAACCTGACCACTGCTAAAGGCGGCTTGAGCATCAATTATTACTTTGTCAAATGTGAGTCCCTGGCTTTTATGAATAGTAATGGCCCAGGCCAGTTTTAAAGGGAATTGGGTAAACGAACCGATTTCTTTTTCATCAATCAGTTTGGTTTCGGTGTTGAGCGTATATTTAATATTGCTCCACTCTTCTTTTCCCACTTCTATTTCCTCAATTTCATCAGTAGAAACGGTGATATTTTCATTACTTATTTTTACAATCTTCCCGATTTTACCATTAAAATATTTTTTTTCTTTGGCTGCATCATTTTTAATAAACATCACTTGTGCCCCTAATTTCAGTTCAAGATTTTCATCGGTTGGATAGCTGAATTCCGAAAAATCACCGGTCACATCCGCCTTATAAAAATAAGATTTACCCCCTATTTTTTCCAATCTGTCAGCGTTAATTTGCCTTGCCGTTACATTATGGGTAGCAAGGGTTATATAGCCTTCATCTGTATTATTTTCAAAAATGGTTTCATCCAGCCTGCCATTTAGCATTGCAAAGGTTTCATCATCCATCTTATTATTCCTCACTTTATTGAGCAAGTCAATAAAAGTGCTGTCCGATTGCCTGAAAATATGCTTGAGTTCTACAATTACCGGAAAGTTTTCCTGTAGAGCTTTGCTGCTGAAAAAGAAAACCGTTTCATAATAATCGCTCAGCAATTCCCATTCGTCTTCCTTAGCCACAGGCGCCAATTGATTTATATCTCCAATCATCAGCAATTGCACACCACCAAAGGGTTTATACCGATTCCTGAACTGCCTCAAAACCGAATCCATAGCATCCAATACATCGCATCGTACCATGCTTATTTCATCTATCACCAACAAGTCAATGCTTTTAATCAGATTTATTTTTTCCCTTGAAAACTTTCGTGCCTCCACAGCCGAATGGTATATACCCGAATTTCGATCTGTATTAGGAACAAAGGGTGCAAATGGCAATTGAAACAAGGAATGAATGGTAACTCCTCCGGCATTAATAGCGGCCACGCCTGTTGGGGCAACAATGGTAATGCGCTTTGGCGTATGCTGTTTAAGGCGATGCAAAAAAGTGGTTTTTCCGGTTCCCGCCTTGCCGGTTAAAAAAACCGAGCGGTTGGTATTTACCACATAATCAAACGCCATATCCAATTGGGGATTGGATTGGGTTTCAGATTCAGCCAAATAATTCATATGCCATTAGAAAAAACAAAAGTATTTAAAGATTTTAGATTTTTTTTGAAAGATTAGGGAAGTTGTTAGGTGGAAATAACTTTTCCAAAGTTTTGGAACTTTGGAAAAGTTAATCAAGATGATAATACTGTTTGAGAAGATTTGACAACTTTTCGAAAGTTGTCAAATCTGATTTATACCAAAAAAACGAGCAATAGCAGAAGGAAGCAGTATATATTTTATGGTAATTTGAGCAAAATTTTTAGTTTTTTATCCAAATCTGAAATTTCAATTGTGTTCAACCTGCCTAAAAGCCCTCTGACTATTGTTTTGTCTAATGTTGCAATTTTACTGGTCCTTATTAACGATTGTTTTTTAAGCCCGTTTGATGATAATGGCAAAAGTTCCAGGTCGGTAGGTTCTTTCCATTGAAATTGTGTGGTAATAAAACAGACCGTAACATCCAATAAATTTTCTGCGATTAGAACTGCCGGTCTTAATTTACTCCCGCTCAAGTCTGTAAATGGAAATGTAATAAGTACAAGGTCTCCTTTAACCATTGTAAATTTCTTTTAAATCAGCAATTAAATAAATTTCTTCTTCATCGTTTAAGAATTCAAAAGACTGGCTTTCAGAAGTCATTTTTTGAATTCCTTTAGTCAATTCGTGTTCTTCATAACGACTCAAAACAAAGTCAGCAAAGTCAGAAATTTCTTCAGCTTTCACTTCCGGTAGCTGATTTATTACTTTCAGTGTACGTTCAATTATTATTTGTTTTGTCATATCTTTTTAATTATCAAATTTAGAAATTTTTGTCGAAATGCGTAAAGTCAGCAAGAATTGAATTTATCGACAAAGAACAAAAGTTTCTAAAAGGTCAAAAGTTAAAAACTTTTTATCTAAAACAAAAGTAGTTTGAAGATTCTACTTTTACAAACTATAAAATCACTTTCCCATCCTAATGATTGAATAATGATGTTTCCTGCAAAGTTTTGATTTTTCATTTTTTCAAAATTTTCTATTTATCCATCTTCTTTAATTTTGTTTTTTGTCCACCTTTCGCCGATTACCCAAAGCGATATTGTTAATGTAAAATGCAACATCCAATAAATTAATGTTCCAATCACCTTTCCAGCTTGATATTTATCCAGATTTCCGTTCACTATTTTAAAAATGCCAACTACACTTCCAATTACTGCTTGAATTTGTCCAATGATTGCAAGAGTCAAAAGAATTGCAATCACTTTGAAAATGTAACCGAATATTTTCTTATTTTTCATTATTTCTCTACGACTTTTTAAGATACCTTATAACAGCTACAGTTTTAAAAGGTGTCGTGAATAGTGTTTTTTAGACCCCAACTTAAAGATTTCACCCTGAATACGAGGCAATACTGCGAAGCCCTTGATTGATGATCTCACCCTGATGCCGAATAATTAATTTTATTTTTTAAACTGGCGCAAACCTAAACCTAAACCTCAACCTCAACCTCAACCTCAACCTCAACATCTACAACCCTAAAACCCCTTTCCCCTGAACAAAAATAATATCTACCGGAATATTTTTGGCTTTCAGTTTATCAAGGTCAGCTTGAAGTTCAGTGCTTACTTTACCCATTTTTTTCATTAATTCTTCTACGCCTTTGGCATCGCCATCGCCTTGTAATTTTAAAATTAAAGCCGATAGGGAATTGGTGGCCTCTTTCATTTTTTCAAGGTTAACGGAATAGGTGCCATCAGCGTTTTTGGTAAAGGCTCCTTTATCTTTAAAATAATTGAAGCGCACCATATTGGCCTGCCCATGGGCACTGCTGGCGCCAAACCTTACGGAGCGGAATATGGAAGCCAAAAACGTAACGTAGTAATCCATCAAAACGCCTTCTTTTATTTCTCCTTTGGCAAACAGTTTGTCAATCATATACAAGCCTAAAATATCAGCCTTGCCTTCTTCCAGGGCGCTGCCTAATTCGCCGAGGGCCTTTCGCACCGTGCCTTTTCCGTTAATTGTATTTTTTATTCCCAATCCGTGGGCCACTTCATGAAACATGGTAGTAGCAAAAAAAGCATCAAAGGTGATATGCTTGCGCTGTTCGGGTGAAATCAATTCATTGGCCAATGGCACTAATATTTTTTCAAATTTGGCTTTCATCACGTTTTTCAATTGGCTGCGGCGAGTGCCTTTGGTTGTTTGCACTTCCTCATCGTTTGGAAGGTTAACTGCTATGGTTTTACTTCCGGCATTGCAATCGCCTGCATAAAATACCACATCATAGGCATTCAGTTCACTATCGGTTCCGGGTTTTTCTTTTTTATATTTTTCATCTACCGGCAAGCCGCTTTGCAGTTCGCCCAAAAAAGACACATAGTGGGATAAACGCTTACTCCATTCCATATCTTTTATCAGTACATAACTTTCGAAAGCCGCACGGGCATTGAACAATTTATCTTCATACACTTCTATCGGGCCAATTATAATATCAATTCCGTTGGTTTTCATGTCCAGCCAGGCCAGGTCGCTGGGTTTGTAATTGGAAGTAATCAAGGCTTCGGCCCTGAGTTTTAAATATTTTTTTAACGAAGCGTCTTCGCTAAGTTCCGCAGCCTGTAATAATAAATTGGCTGCCTTGGTAAGTTCTGTTTTGTATTCTTCGTGATATGGAACTGTATATAATTTTCCGGCTTTATCGCGTTTTACAAGGCTGTACATCCCAAGTTTGTCGGGCAAATTGCTTTTATCTAATCCCTCTTTAGTAATATCTTTCGGGTAAATATTAGCCCCTTCGGGTTTGGCTCCTACTCCTTCCATAAAAGGTTTGTCGCCGTCAAGCCTATCCCACGGGCCGTAGTTTATTTCGGCAAACCGGCGCATGTTGTCGGTTTTACAATTTTTCAATAAAGCATCCTTGTCGCCATAAGCTTGTTTCCAAAAGAGGTCGTCCATAATTTGAGCTGCTTCAATTAATAAAGGCAGCATTTTAAGTTCATACGGTTTTAGTTTGCTCAGGTCGGCGTTCAGTTTAAAGGTATCATAAATTTGAATTCGTGTGTTTACCAAACTGTCGAAATGATTTAGGGTTTCAGATTTTTCGTTTTTTTTGGAAGTGCATGAGAGGAAAGCGATTGCTATGACGGAACATAGGATAAATAGATTTTTCATTTCAATAAAAATTTTAAGGAGGCTAATTACGGCAATAATTGGGAGAAAAGGAAAAACAAGAAAAACACAGAGATAACGAGAACTTTTAAGTTACAAGGAATTTAATCTGTACTTCTCAATTTTCTTTATGCCTCCATGTTGTCACATTTATTGAAAGTAGTAGCCTAAAGCAAGATAATCAATAAAATTATAATCAATAAAAGCGTTCCTGCTGAAAGATAAATATAATCCATGGCTTTAAGTTGGCTGTTGATGTAACGCAATTCTTTTCTTAACGCCATTTTCTCTTTAAAAGTAAGATCTGCTTTGTCAATGGATTTTATTTCATCCATGCGGCTTAACAATTTATATACACCAGCCGTATCACCTTTAAAATCGTTGCTATGCGAAATGGGAGAGGCTGCATTTTTTGCATTTGTAATAATTGGGCTAAATGCCATGATACAAACTGCAAGGATACTTAGGACAATTTTTTTCATGCTATTTTTATTTAATGTTTAGATGGTTAATTCGACTTCAAAATTGATTATGTTTAAAGGAAATTCTGTTACAAAATTTTAAAAATTGATTACATAATTCACAGATGGTTTTTTTTAAGAAACCTTATTCATAAATTTGAACCTCAATAAAATTAATACTTCTTGAACACAATCATTGATAAATTATCCTCGGCACTAAACCGCCGGGATGAAATTCCCAATCAGGAACTTGCTGCTGATATTGTTAAAAATAAGGATAAAAAGGCGGTTGCCGAACTAATCGAAAACCTATCGAACAAAAACACCCGGATACAAAACGACTGTATTAAAGTAGTTTATGAAATAGGCGAACTTAATCCTGTCATGATTTCTGATTATATTCCCAACTTTATAAAATTGCTTGATAGTAAAAATAACCGAATGGTATGGGGAGCGATGTCGGCCCTTAACCGAATTGTGCTTATTAACCCCAATCCTGTTTATTTATCTTTAGCCAAAATCTGCGAAACGGCTGATAACGGTACGGTAATTACAAAAGATCAGGCTGTAAGCATTCTTACCAAACTTTGCACGCTTAATGAATATAATGAAACTGCTTTTCCTTTGCTTATTGAGCAATTATTAACGTGCCCAACCAATCAACTGCCCATGTATGCTGAAAATGCCATTCCAATAATTACTAATGAAAACAAGGGTGTTTTTATTAAAACCCTCACTACCCGATTGGTCGAAATTGAAAAAGACACAAAACGAAATAGGGTAGAAAAGGTGATAAAGAAAGTGCAAAACAAGAAATAAATTCCAAGACCTAAAACCCAAAATTTCAAATCCCAAAATCCAAATCCCAAGCCCCAAATTTCATCCGCCTAAAGCGGATTAAATTTCCAGATTTATTCGCCTAATTTCGATTTCTCCATTTTCTTTTCCCAGTATTCTTTTACAGAATCTTCTTTTTGCTTGTCCGTTTTTTTAAATGAATCTACTTTACTGATTTCCGCTTTTTCTTCGTCGCTTAAATTTTCATCCCCTTTATTTGAATCGTTTTGACAACCTAAAAAACAAACAGAGCCAAAGACTAATAAAAAATATATTTTTTTCATTCAGCAAAAATAAAAAAAGGTCGCCCAATTTGGACGACCTTTTTTTGTGTTAAATTCTTTTAGACTACTTTTTCTTTGTAGTAGCAGCGGCAGCAGCAGCAGCAGCTGAATCAGCTTTAGCTTGAGCAGCAGCAGAATCAGCTTTAGCAGTAGCAGCAGCGGCAGCAGCAGCTTCTGCATCAGCAGTTGCTTGCTCGTCAATAGCTGTAGTGTTAGCAGCAGAGTCTTCATTTGTACCTTCAGTTTCTGAAGTACCGTTACAAGCTACAAATCCAAAAGTAGCGATGATGGCGAAAATTGCAATAAATTTTTTCATTTTTGTGTGTGTTATTTTTTCAGTTAAACGCTGCAAAAATATTCATTAACATTTTACCATGCAAGCGGTTTTTTATTTTTTTCTAAAAAAGATAAAAATTGGTACACCTTTGAAATCAAAATGCTCTCTTAACCGGTTTTCAAGAAACCGTTTATAGCTCTCAGCCACGTATTGAGGGAGGTTGCAGAAAAAGGCGAAACATATTTTTTTGGTAGGCAGTTGGGTAATATATTTTATTTTTACATGCTTGCCTTTGGTAGCCTGAGGTGGGGTTTTTTCTATAATAGGCAAAAGCAAATCGTTCAATTTGGAGGTAGCAATTCGTTTCGACATATTATCATAAACTTCCAATGCCATTTCCATCGCTTTAAAAATCCTTTGCTTGGTTAGTGCGGAAATAAAAATAATTGGCACGTCGGTAAACGGAGCAATTTTGCGAAGGATTTGTTCGGTATATTTTTTGGTAGTATTGGTTTCTTTGCCTTCCACCAAATCCCATTTGTTTATTACAATCACTATTCCCTTTCCGTTTTTTTGCGCTAAATGAAAGAGGTTTACATCCTGACTTTCCAAACCGTCTTTGGCATCGATCAATAGCATTACCACATCCGTATCTTCGATGGCTTTGATACTTCGCATAACACTATAAAATTCAATATCCTCATTGACCTTTCCTTTTTTGCGGATACCGGCGGTATCAATCAGCACAAAATCTTTTCCAAAATAATTGTAATGGGTATTTATACTGTCACGGGTGGTGCCGGGAATATTGGTAACAATGTTTCTTTCCACACCTAATAATGCATTGCATAAAGAACTTTTACCAACATTTGGTCTTCCAACCAAAGCTATTTTAGGTAAGGCAGTTGCATCCATTTGTTCTTCTTCGGGTAAAACTTTAACAATTTCATCCAGCAATTCGCCTGTTCCAAACCCTGAAATAGAGGCTACAGGAAAAATACCATCAAAACCCAGGGCAAAAAACTCATGTTGTAAATCCATGCGTTTATTGCTGTCAATTTTATTTACAGCCACAAAAACAGGTTTGTTCGATTTACGAACGATGATAGCAAATTCTTTATCAACGTCTGTTACACCCGCTGTTCCATCAACCATAAAAATCAAGGCATCGGCTTCTTTAATAGCTATCAATACCTGATTGGCTATTTCTTTTTCAAAAATATCTTTGGTATCGGTCACAAAACCTCCGGTATCCACCACCACAAATTCTTTTCCGGTCCACTCGCATCTTCCGTAATGCCTATCGCGGGTTACGCCACTCATATCGTCCACTATGGCTTTTCTATCTCCCACAAGACGATTAAAAAGAGTTGATTTGCCTACGTTTGGCCGGCCTATTATTGCTACTATACTCATTTGAGTTTATTTATTTTATTAAAGTTAAAGGCATTGCTCATTGCCCATTGCCCATTGCCTTTTGCCCATTGCCTTTTGCCCATTGCCTTTTGCCCATTGCCTATTGCCCATTGCCTATTGCCCATTGCCTATTACCCATTGCCTACTCCTTATACCCAAACCGTTTTAATTCCAGTTCACTGTTTCTCCAATTGCTTTTTACTTTTACAAACACATCTAAAAAAACCGGTTTATCCAAAAATTTCTCCATGTCTTTGCGGGCTTCTGAGGCTACTTTTTTCAAAGCCAAGCCCCCTTTGCCAATTAGTATTGCTTTTTGAGAATCCCGTTCAACATAAATCAAGGCGCTTATGCGGATTAAATTTTCCTCTTCTTTAAAATTATCAATTTTCACCTCTACCGAGTATGGAATCTCTTTTTCATAATGGAACAATATTTTTTCCCGTATAAATTCACCCAGAAAAAACCGCGTATTTCGGTCACTTATTTCATCATCGGGATAGTAAGCAGGGTGTTCGGGTGAAAGTTCTACCAGAAAATTTACCAGCATACTTTTATTAAAAGGTTGAACCGATGAAAAAGGAACTACTCCGTAAAAATGCCCGGAGGCCTTCCAATGTTCCGTTTTTTCAACAATTTGTTGTTCATTAATACGGTCAACCTTATTGAGAATTAAGATTTTTTGTCCTTTAAAATTATTTAAAATTTCCAAAACTTCCGGGCTCAATTCATTTTCCGCCTCATCATGGATTAAAAGCAAAAGGTCGGCATCTTCCAAACTTTCCTTCATAGCTTCCATCATAGCTTCCTGCATTTTGTATTTAGGAAATATAATTCCGGGAGTATCTGAAAAAACCAATTGGTAATCTTTTTCAGTAATAAATCCCTTGATGCGATGACGTGTGGTTTGGGCTTTAGGCGACACAATGCAAAAATGCTGACCCATTAAGGCATTGATAAACGTGGATTTCCCTGCGTTTGGTTTCCCTATGATGGATATGAAAGCGGCTTTGTGCATTTT
>CAYHCM010000111.1:0-11244 GCA_964355045.1 uncultured Chitinophaga sp.
CTAGTGTAACAATTTCTATATAGGTAAACTAACTCGGTTGATATGTCCATTTGAAAGGTTTAGCTCTCTGGTCGTTATAGGTTTTAATATATTCCATCATTTGATCTACCAGTTGTTTCTTTGAATGCCATACAGCACCCTTGAGTACATCCTTGGTAAGAATGTTAAACCAAATCTCAACTTGATTAAGCCATGAGGAGTATGTTGGAGTATGATGTAAGTTCAACCGTTTATTTTTATTAATCCATTGTTTTACGGTTTCATGTTTATGAACTGATAAGTTATCTGCTATAATATGCAATTCTTTTTTGGGGTATCTTTTTGCCAATTTTTTAAGAAACTGCAAGAAATTTTCCGCATTATTACTTTCCATCGTGTTGGCAATAATGTCGCCTTGATGAACTGCTAATGCTGCGATAAGGTTCACTACACCGTTTCTTTTATAAGTAGCTGTCAGTCGTTTGGGATTCCCAGTTCTGAGAGGAAGCTCAGGTTGAGTTCTGTCTAATGCTTGTATTTGTGTTTTTTCATCTACACATAGCACAATTGCATTTTCAGGTGGATTAAGATATAATCCGACAACGTTAAGCATTTTGGATTCAAATTCAGGGTCTGTGCTTTTGCCACACCAATATTCTGTTTTGTGCGGCTTAAGATTATCCTTTTTTAAAATGCTATTTACCTTGCTTTGGCTTATACCTACTTTGTTACCAATGCGTTGTTGACTCCAATTACTATAACCACCATCTGGTTTGTTGCATGCTAAATGAATCACCATATTTTTTTGTGCCTCTGTAATAATAACCGGCTTACCACTTCGGTAGGAATCTTTCAACCCATCTATACGATACAACTGAAAACGATTCCGCCATTTGGCAACAACACGGCGACTTACTTTACGAAGTTCCTGGGTTTCGTCATAACTCTTGCCAGCGTCCCAATCCATTATTATTAGGGCTCTTGCCTTTAATCTGCTTTCAACTTTTGTACTACGAATAATAGTCTTCAATTCTATCAACTCGGTCTCTTTTAAATTTAATTTTGCAGCTGGTCTTGCCATATCTTTATATTTTGATAGGCAAAAATAAATATTAGTTTACTAATTAACAAATTACTACACTAGTCGTACCCAAGCCGCAGGTGGCAGTAGAGCTTGGAGTTACAGTAAGATTATCAAACGGGGTACATGGAAGAGTGCAACATGCGCCTGCGGAACAATAACCCAAAGCTATTATACCTGTAATAGTACCTCCGGCAGAGCCAATTGGCACTAAACAATTAAGGGGAGTACTAAATTCAATAGTGGCAACGGTTCCTGCAGTACATCCTACAGCAGTTGGGCCGGGAACTGCCCAATATTGAAATAAAATAGCGCCTCCACCATCTTTAAAAGTTATTTGAACTTGGCAGCTTGTGGTGTTACTGACAGAGGCATCAAATTGTGCTGATGCTGAATTAGAAATTGCCATAAAGGCCAAAAGCGAAGAAATAATTAATAATTTTTTCATGATTTTATTTTTTTGTTTCCTCAAACCTAAAGGCATTGTTTTCTATAAACCAAGCTTTTACCCCAAATATCATCAGAAAGTAGGATAAAAATCATTAGAAAACAGGATGGTTTAGAAAGGGAAAATTTTGTTTTCTGATACATACTTAATTAACCCTGCAATTTTTTTAACCTTCATTTTTTTCATTATATGCGCCTTATGGGTGCAAACGGTAGTTTCTTCAATAAATAATTCCTTCGCTATTTCCCGAGCCGATTTTTCATGAAATAATAGCTTCATTACTTCCATTTCGCGAGGGCTAAATTTTGGCCTGTTATTTCCGGTTTTGTGCCATGTAGCAATATTATCTTTATAGTTTTTCCATATTTCATAAACCTTAGGAGTATGATAAACACTACCCATAGCTATATAATCCAATGCCTTTACAATTTCATTTTTATCAGCACTTTTCAGGATATATGCATCAACTCCCAGTTCTATTAATTCAATGATTTGCCCTGTTTCACCCGTACTTGATGAAATTATTATCTGAGTATTTTTATACTTGTCTTTAATACCATGTGCTGCCTCCATTCCATCCATTACTTCCATGGCTATATCAAGAATTACAACATCAAAATGCTTTTGGCTAAGTTTTTCAAGAGCTACCTGTCCGTTTTCAGCCTGATCATAAAAACTCACATCAGGTATGGATGATATTATTTTTATTAATCCTTCTCTATAAATAGCGTGGTCATCAACTACCAATATACTTATTAACTTTCCCATCTGTTTTTCAAACCCTTATAGCAATTGATAAATTAAATCCTTTGTTTCCATCAATGGATAGCAATCCATGCATCAATACGGCTCGGGTTTTTATATTTTTCAGCCCTATTCCATCCGATAGTTTGAATGATGCAAATCCTTTCCCATTGTCTGAAAAAGTATAAAGTAATTGATTTTTAGCTTTCTCATAAAAAATAGCAATATCTATTTGGGATGCTCCGCTATGTTTGAATGAATTATGTAACACTTCCTGAGTAATCTTATAAAGGTGAAACGCAATTTCGGGTTCAATGCTTAGCTCATATGTATTATCGGTAAAGTAAATACGTACTCCTTTGTCCGATTCTTTTCCCAACATCTCCCGCAAGGCATAAATTAACCCGCGTTTATTTAAAGTTTCAGGCATTAAATCATGCGATACCTGCCTGATAGCTTCAATGGCCTCGATAAGTTTTAACTTTGCCCTTTCTTTAATCTCGATAATTTTGAGGTCGTTTATATCAATTTCTTCAATTGTAGAAATAATAGATGCCATATCAGGCACCATTCCATCGTGTAAATCCCTTGCTATTCTTGCCCTTTCGTTTTGCTGGCCTAAAAGGATACTACTAATGGCTTCTTTCTGTTGCCGTCTTAGTTTTTTATTAAATGCATAAAAAAGAACAAATATCATTATTACTACCGCCACGAGGAGCATAGTAAAGTTAATGACTAAATTTACATTTATACCTGAACCCGTTTGCATAAAAAACTAACTCCAAACAATATATTACACACGATATTACCAACTCCATTAATGATGGTGAATGCTTCGGAGAAAGGAGCATTATTAAAATTGAAAAAAGGAATACTTGAGGATACGTAAATAACAAATACACACATATAGTAGAATAAACGAGCCGATGCTATCCATAAAATAGGATTGCTTGTAGGACTAAAATCGTCAAGTAAGGTAGTAAGCACATAAAAGCTAAGAATAATAAAATACAGAAATAACGCTTTAAAAAACAAATTGGAAGAATAAAGTAAGGTATGAAAAAACAATGAATCAACAAATTCAAAAAGTATAAATCCTAAGATGGTAGCGGTTAAAATCTGCATCCATTTGGGATAGATTCGATGTTGCTTAAAGAACCATGCAAAAAATAAAAAATCGCAGGTCAAAAATAGTTTGAACATAAAACGGTTATCAATACCATTTAAAGCTAAAGCTGTTGATACAGCTTCAAACAGAACTGAAAAAACTACAAACCCTAAAAAAATGGTTTGTAGTTTGCCATTTCTATAATAGAAAAACAGCCCTGCAATAAGAGGAAATATAAGTGATAAACTACTTATTAAGCCAAACCACATTATGAATTTAAAGCATTTGCGGTTCCACAATTAGGCGGACAAGAAATACCAAACTCGGCTAATAAACCCTGATCTAAATCGTCTTCATTAGCATCTACCCCGCATATTACAAGTTGGGGGTTTGCTCCTTCGTCTTCCCCAAAATAAATTCGAATGCCAACACAATCTACCTGATTAAGTATTGCTGAAATGGCCGTTTTACCATAATAAAATCCTTTGACGGCTGTCGAGTGGTTACTTCTAAAGTTAGCTGTTAAATCAGCTGCATCTAGCAAACTTATACTGTGGTTTTCGTTTCCTGTGAATGACATATTTTTTCTGTTTATTTTCCTACAAGTATAGACTATATAAATTCTTCTATATTTTTTTAAAATCAATTTTTTATAATATCATTAGAAAATAGGATAAGGATTGCCAATACTGAAATGAATAATCATTATAAAACAGGATAAAATCATTAGAAAGTAGGATGGTTCTTTTATTTTTTTTATTCCTTGCCGAGACTTGCCAGCTGCACTTCCCAAGGGATATCTCACCAGCAAAGCCTTGTGAAAGCAAGGTGGACTCGGCGGCTCACCACCGCCAAAGTTAATCCAAATCATATTTATATTTTATGTGCCAGGTACTTTCAAAAATAAAGACTTTTAAAAGTTTTAAGCCCTTTATATTATTAGACTGTGAAAATCAAAAAGGTTTCAAAATATTTGTAAACATGAACCTTACCCAATCCTTGCATTTCATAAAATGATTAGAAGTAACTAAAAAATAGTGATGTATTAATATTTAAAAATGATTAGAAATAACTATTATATTAATCTCAACTCAACGTATAAAACTCCGTCTTTTCATAGGTATGGCTTCTGATAATTCCGGTGGAGATTAAATTTACCAAAATTTTAGAAGCCCGGTAACGGCTTAGATTAAGCATTTTGGCATATTGTTTAAGGGTTATCCGTTCGTTGGCTGATAAAAAATCGAGCAGGGCTTTTTCTTTGGAGGAATATTTTATCAAAGTTCCATTTAGGCCGTTTTGCCTTTTTAATACGTCCACCACAATTTTACTTGCCAATAAACTTTTATCCTTTACCCGTATATAAACCCACCAGTTTCCATCTTCATCTTTTGAATAATAGGGTTTGTCTTTGCCTTCCATTACACGGCATTCCAACACCAGTTTCCCTTCAATTTCCCATTCGTCTGTTTCTATTTTAACTTCGGGTTTGCAAAAAAATGTAGCTGCCAAATCGAGCATATATTTTTCGTCTTCGGTGCGTATGCCGGCAACGGTTTTATTATCGCGAATTCCCACCAATAAGGTTCCGCCTTTGTGATTGGCGAAGGCCACCATGGTTTTGGCAATTTTAGAAGCGCTGGTAATAGTCTGTTTAAAATCAAGCGTTTCGTCTTCGCCTTTAATAATCATTTTCAGAATATAGGGCTGCATGGTGTTTACTCTAAAGTACACGTGCAAGTTATGTTTTGAAAATGGTTTTCAGGGTAAATTTGTTTACATGTTTTGCACTAAATTTTAATTAAATTTCCTTTTTCATTTTTAAACGTATTTTCGTCGGCTTATCATCAATATTTGTGATTATCATTTGACTAAATAGTGCCACAAATTCTCAGATTAAAAAATTCTAAAATGGATTAAATCAGAATGACAAATTAAAATTTGTCTTGTCAGAAATACTTCTGCTTCAAAAAAATAGGAATTATTTTTTATCTGATTTAATCAGAAATAATTTTTAATCTGAGAATCTGTGGCTTTTAATGATGAATAGAAATATTATCGGTTTTGAAATTGACGTCTCAAAAGTGCCATACCACTTGAGGATTAATTCCTGATATTGCGATTCATAAATCAAAATATAAAAAAAAGCATAAACCAATTAAGATTTATGCTTTTACTTTAAAAAAAAGTAGTATTAGTTTATAGTTTAACTTCTGTTTCCCAACCTTCTTCGGTTTTTTTAATGGTTAGCCCCACATCGCAAAAGATACCATTTACAACCAATGGAAGCCTTGAATTATTATATCCCAAGCTTTCCAGATATTGGTAGGTTTCTTTTTGGCTTTCAAAAAATTTATGTTCTATTTTAACAGGTATCTCTGAATGATTTGCTGCAACAGCAGCAGCCGTTTGATAGGTGTTTTTTAATTCAGTTACCCGGGCTTTTAGTAATTCAATAAACCGTTCATCGGCATCAGCCGGAACTGTCAGTGTAATTATCCGCTGGTTATTTTTACCCAACCAAAATCGGGAACGGCATGAACTGCTGCAATACTTTGCATCATTTCTGTTGGCCATAAATTCAATACCACAACATTGACATGTTGATTTTGGTTTTGAATACATCTGTTTTCTTACAACGGTTAATTCCTCCATTTTTGTTTATTTGTTTGATGCAAAGATTGCGTATTAATAACAGTAAATGAAAACGGTTAATAAACAGGTGTTATATTTAATGGACAGCATCTGGGAAAGCTCCAAATTCCAAGATCCAAAAATTCAAGAACCAAGGCCAGCATAGCAAACCCTTGGATTTTGAAATTTGATTCTTGATTCTTGGTTCTTAAAAATTGCCTATAATTGCCCTCTCATTTTATATTCGGAAAATGTCCCTTAAAATTCTCACCTATAATGTAAACGGTATCCGTGCCGCATTAACCAAAAATCTTTTAGGATTGCTGGAACGGGTAAATCCTGACATCGTGTGTTTTCAGGAAATTAAAGCCCAACCCGACCAAATTGATAATAGTTTGTTTGAACATCTCGGCTATTACTGCAATTGGTTTAGCGCCGAAAAAAAAGGCTATAGCGGAGTGGGGATTTTATCAAAACAAAAACCAAAACAAATAGAATGTGGAATAGGGCATGAATTGTTTGATTATGAAGGACGGGTTATCCGGGCTGATTTTGAAAATTATTCTGTTATCAGTGCTTATTTCCCATCCGGAACTACAGGCCAGGTTAGGCAGGATGTGAAATATGTTTTTTTGGAAACTTTTTATAATTATATTGAAAAACTAAAAACCAAAATCCCCAATCTTATAATTTGTGGCGATTATAATATTTGCCATGAAGCCATTGACATTCACGACCCAAAGGGAAACAAAGACAGCAGCGGTTTTTTGCCCGAAGAACGGGCATGGATGAGCGCTTTTTTTAAAGGCGGATTTACAGATACATTTCGTTTTTTAAATCCCGGGGTGCCTCATCAATATACGTGGTGGAGTTTTAGGGCCAATGCCCGAAACAACAATAAAGGCTGGCGTATAGATTATATTTCGGTTAATGAACAATTAGCCACCAAAATCAAAGAAGCTAAAATTTTGCCATTTGATTTGCAAAGTGATCATTGTGCGAGTTATGCGGTGGTAGATATTTGAATAAGGAAGGCTTCCTTTAGAAGGAAGCCTTCCTTTGACCAATGCGGTGGTTGATATTTAATTTTTATTATTTATTTGTCTTTTGCCTCCTCACCTCATAAAGCACCATCCCTGCAGCCACTGATACATTTAGCGAATGAACGGGCCCGGAAACCTGAATTTTGGCCAACTTATCAGAAATGCGAAGGATTGTATTTGAAAGGCCTTTTTCTTCCGATCCCATAATAATGGCCAATGGCCCTGATAAATTAAGTTCGTTTATTAGGTCGCTACCTTTTTCGGTGCAGCCTATTATTTGCAATCCGTATTCTTTCATTTTTTCAATAGCCACCGGCAATGATTTTACTTTGCATACCGGGATGCTTAGCAAAGCACCGGCACTTGTTTTAATGGCATCGGGCGTAATGGTAACCGAGCCATTGGCCGGAATAACAATGGCATCAACCCCCATACACAAGGCAGTGCGAGCCATAGCGCCAAAATTTCGTACATCGGTTATTTCATCCAATACCAAAATTAGCGGGTCATTTCCTTTTTCAAAAACACGGGTAATAATCTCTTCAAAATTTTGATATTCTACCGGAGCTATAAATCCAATGGCACCCTGATGATTTTTTCGTGTTATGCTGTCAAGTTTTTCCTGAGGAACAATTTTAAAGGAAATCTCATGTTCTTTTACAAGTATTAAAAGTTCTGTGGCTAACTCACCCTTGGTTGCCTGTTTTAAAAATATTTTATCAAATGTTTTGCCGGCATGTATGGCTTCTAAAATGGCTCTTAACCCGAATACGATGTTGTCTTTTATGTTTGTTTCCATAATATTAAAAAAAAGCAACTAATCAGAATGGGGGATAATACCAAGTAAGCGTGTTTAGGAAAAAAATCCCCCTAACCCCCTTTATAAGGGGGAATCCGGACTCCGAGAAATGTTCTTTCAACAAATTATACATTATTACTCACTATGAGTACATACAAAAAAACAAACCCACCCCGAAAAGCAGAGTGGGTTTGCGGTTTTGTTATTTTTACTTATTAATTATCGGTTATACTGGTTTGCCAATGAACTGTATTGGTCACCCAATTTTTTATTTCCTTCCTTAGCAGCACGGGTTCCGCATTCATTCATAAAATATAAAACTTCATCAATTTTATCCTTTACGTATTTTGCTTTTGAGCCTGTATATTGTTTATAAAATTTAGCCTGTTGCTCACAATCTTTCATCATATATTCCATCAGTTTTTCGGCTTTTTTCTTTTCGTTGGCCAAATAGTATGAGTCAATATAATAATAGCGCATCTGCAAATCCATTGGCATAATAGCTTCGGGAATTACCTTTTGACTATAATCGAGCAATTCAACAGCACGGGCATCGTTGTTTTTTTCGAAATGATAAATACGGGCTAAGGATACAAATAACTGACGGAGATTTTGTGGTACAAGTTTGGCTTTATCATCCATATTCATTTTTAGGTTTTTATCCATATTGCCCCAAACAAATGTTTTGGTTAGTTTATTATAAAGTAAATCGAGATCGGTTAAACCCATTCTTTTTTTATCTGTTTTAACAGGAACCAATCGAAATGTTAAACCCTCTAAACGGAAGTAACTATCCAAATTAATATAGGCTGATGAACCTGTAGTAGTTGTAAAATAAATGGGGCGTTTCCAGCCTTCTTTAGCATTTTGTGCAATAATATCAAGAACCACCAAAGTACCTTTATAAACCGAACTTGCGCCAAGATCAAATTTTATATTATCTACAATGGAATCGGTAGCTTTTAACCATCCTTTTTTAATCCAAACATTTTTGTCAACCGGTAATAAGAATTTTTTTACAGGCATATAATTCATTTGTTCGCCGCTTTGCGAAATTTTCTTGGCATCATCATCACTTGTCATAAATTCGACAATTTCATCTAAATAATAAAATTTGTTCTGATCGTCGCCATTATCAAAAAAATAAGTCATTTCACGTTTGCCTTCTACTAATTTTTCAGCAGGTATTGAGAGTGTCAACGCTTCTGACTTATAAACCTTTCGCCTAAGTGCATTTATATACCAATCAGTTCCCAACAGGCTAAGATTAATAACTCTTACATCGGTTCGTATGCCTTCTACATTTTGAGCATACCAAAGCGGATACGTATCATTATCGCCATTGGTAAATAATATGGCGTTTTCTTCGCAGCTATTTAAATAGTTTTGAGCAAATGAAATTCCCAAATAACGGTTTGAACGATCGTGATCATCCCAATTGTATTTGGCCATCAGATAAGGACTACCTAACAAAGCGGCACCAATAACTATAACCGCTATGTATCTTTTATCCATAGTTAATTTTTTACCTAAATAATCATATAAAAATAAAACCCCTAATCCAATCCAGATACAAAACGTTTGGAACGAACCTTCCATCGAATAATCCCTTTCACGCGGTTCAAAGGGCGGTTGGTTCAGATACACAATGATTGCTAATCCTGTAAAAATAAAAAGTGTTAATACCACATAAGCATCAAGTTTTCGTTTTCTGAAATGTATTACCATTCCTAAAATACCCAGGATAAGCGGTAAAAAGAAGAAGGTATTTCTTCCTTTATTTACCTTAAATGTATCGGGCAAATTGTTTTGAGGGCCAATAATAATATTATCAATAAAATTAATTCCGCTTATCCAGTTTCCCTCCCATGGGTCTCCCGTCATACCTTGTAAATCGTTTTGACGGCCAACAAAATTCCACATGAAATAACGCATGTACATATAGCCAATTTGGTATTTAAAAAAGAAGGTGAGGTTTTGCCCAAAGGTTGGTTTCTTTTTGCCATCCTTGGCACCGCTCCATAATTGATATCCTTGCGCTCCTTGTTCTTTTTGCAAATCGCCCATTCGCGGAAAAACGGTACTAACTTTATCGCTCCATTTATATTCTGTTCGATAACCTACCTCTTCATATTGATCCTTACCCTTGCGATATTGCATGGCTCCTTCCTTATAATCAGGCCTTTCCAATTGAGGCGCATTATAATATGGGCCATATAGAAGTGGCCTGTCGCCATATTGCTCACGATTAATATAACTTGTAAGGGTATAGGCATCTTCAGGATTGTTCATATCTATTGCAGGATCGGCCAATGAACGGATAACAACCATGGCATACGATGAATAACCAAGAAAAATAAAGAGGATACAGTTGAGAACCAAGTTTGCAATTTTATGATTGGTTTTTATGGTGTAATAAATGCCATAGCTTATGAGGGATAAAAATAAAACTACAAAAAATAAAACTCCTGAATTGTATGAAAGCCCCAATGAATTAACAAAAATCCGGTCGAAAAATGCGGCTACTTTTGGCAAGCCCGGTAAAATAACGGCCTGTATAACTCCCAAGGTACCAAACCCAACGGCTGTAGAAATATATAAACCTCTGCGGCTGTATTGATATCGGTTGAAATAATAATAATAAATTACCGCGGGTATTACCAACAGGGTTAGTAAGTGCAATCCCACAGCCAATCCTAACGAGTAAGCAATAAGTATTAACCAGCGATCGGCACCGTGTTCATCTTTTACCCGTTCCCATTTAAGAATAAACCAAAACGACATTGCCGTAAAAAATGATGACGAAGCATAAACTTCAGCCTCTACTGCACTAAACCAAAATGAATCTAAGAAGGTAAGACTTAATGCGCCTACCAAGCCGGCACCTAATAAGGCTATAGCGTTTGGCAATTCTACTTCATCCGCATCGAGGGCAATTCCCAATATTTTTTTTCCAAAATGAACAATAATCCAGAAGGTAAACAATACTGTAAGTGCACTAACACATACGCTAACCATATTGACCCAAAACGCAACCTGTGTAACATCCGTGCCGGCCATCAATGAAAAAATACGGCCTATCATCAAAAAGAGCGGAGCACCGGGAGGATGCACTACCTGCAATCGGTAGGAGGCTGAAATAAATTCGCCACAATCCCATAAACTAACGGAAGGCTCTACTGTGAGGCCATACACCACCATGGTTATACCAAAAGTCAACCAGCCTAAAACGTTGTTGATTAATCCAAATTTTTTCATATTTATTTTAATGTCCTTTTTATTATTTGTTTTTTGCAATGCCCCTCTTCTATTCACCTTTAGGGGGTAAAATTTCTCAATGGCAGTTCATAAAAAATACAGGGAGCGAAAATAAGTAAGTTTTTTGTTTAATCTGAAATTTTCACGTTG
>CAYHCM010000112.1:0-11217 GCA_964355045.1 uncultured Chitinophaga sp.
ATATGGTGAGTTTTTAATAAAATCACTGGCCAATAATCTGGAGCCCCGGTTTGGTAGTGGATTTTCCATACGTCAGTTAGAAATGTGCAGACAATTTTATCGTGTATTTCCAATTACGAACGCACTGCGTTCGCAATTGAGTTGGACACATTATCGTAACCTAATCCGTATTGATAGTCAGGACAAAAGAGATTTTTACATAGCCGAAACTGAAAAAAATAATTGGACTGCCAGGCAATTGGAAAGGCAAATAAACAGCCAGTTGTTCGAAAGGCTTTTGCTAAGCAATGATGTAAAGTCGGTATTGTCATTAGCCAGAGGAGAAAAACTACCATCCGATGCCAGAGAAATAATAAAAGACCCTATGGTTTTGGAATTTTTAGGTTTAAAAAGAGAGGCATCCTATTATGAAAAAGATTTGGAAAATGCCATTATTACTCACCTAAAAGATTTTTTGTTAGAAATTGGCAATGGCTTTTCATTTGTATCAAGGCAAAAAAGAATTCATATTGAAGGGGATGAATTTTCTATTGACCTCGTTTTTTACAATCGCTTGCTGCAATGCTTTGTGATTATTGAAATTATTACAACAAAACTTACCCATGAGGATTTAGGTCAGCTCCAAATGCATGTAAACTATTATGACCGTTTTGAAAAACAAGATTTTGAAAATCCTACCATCGGTATTTTATTATGCACCGACAAAAACGATGGAGTTGTAAAAATAACCCTTCCTGAAAATAACAAAACCATTATTGCCAGCAAATACCAATTATATCTTCCAACTGAAAAGCAATTGATGGACGAAGTAAAGAAGGAAATTGAAAAATTGGATAACAATAAAAAGGGTGGTGAAATTCAATAAACCTATATAAAAAAGGGTTGATTATTAAAACAAATAAAACTTTCCCATCCGCCTTAGGCGGACCAAAACTTTGGGAAAGTTAAAACGGATTTTTTATAATAATACTTTACCTAATTTTGAATTTTAAAATATTAAGTTGGAATACCCCAAAGGCATTATTAAAAAACCTGACGAACTTTTATTAAATGAGTTATCACAACTCATTGAACAAAGCAAACAGCAATTGGTTTCACAGGCCAACAGCACTTTAACAATGCTTTTTTGGCAAGTTGGCAACCGAATAAACCAAAATATACTTCAAAACAAGCGGGCAGATTATGGAAAGCAAATTGTGTCGACAGTGTCGACACAATTGAAAAATAAATATGGCCAAAACTTTGAATTAAGAAATGTACAAAGAATGATGCAGTTTGCAGAGCAATTCATCGATGTTAAGATTGTGTCGACACTGTCAACACAATTGAGTTGGTCACATTTCATTGAACTATTGCCATTAAAAAACCAAGAAGCAAAATTGTTTTATGCCCAAAAAGCGAGTAAAGAATTATTAGGCGTTAGAGGTTTACGCAAACAAATTGCCGCCAAAATATTTGAACGAACCACAATAGCCAATTTACAAACGCCAAGCAGCGATTCGGTAGTTTACAATACTTTTAAAGATCCTTACTTTTTAGATTTCTTAGGATTGCAAAACACCTATTTAGAAAAAGATTTAGAGGCCGCCATCTTGCGGGAGTTGGAATCTTTTATATTAGAATTAGGGAAAGGATTTGCTTTTGTGGAAAGACAAAAAAGAATGATAATTGATGGAGAAGATTTCCATTTAGATTTGCTGTTTTACCATCGCAATTTAAAACGTCTGGTAGCTGTTGATTTGAAGTTGGGGAAGTTTGAAGCCAAACATAAAGGGCAAATGGAACTATATTTAAAATGGCTGGACAGATATGAAAAACAAGAAGGAGAATTGCCACCAGTTGGGTTAATACTTTGTGCCGAAAGCAGTCGTGAACAGATAGAATTGTTAGAAATGCACAAAGACGGAATAGTGGTAGCCGAATATTGGACTGAACTGCCTTCCAAAAAACAATTGGAACAAAAAATCCATTCCATTTTAGTAGAAGAGAAGGAACGATTGGAACGGAAAAAACTTATGTGGTAGTGAAAAGCGTTTCAACTTAACGGAATAATAATTTTTTTTAAATCTCCCTTTAGCAATCCAAAACAAATTGAACAACCCAAAAACCTGGCTTAAGGCCGCCCGACTAAGAACCTTGCCTCTGGCCGCCGGAGGAATTTTATTAGGAAGTTTTTTGGCGGCTTATGAATATTCGTTTTCATGGGCGGTATTTTTTTTAGCATTTATCACAGCCGTTTTACTTCAAATACTTTCAAACTTAGCCAATGACTACGGCGATTTTATAAAAGGAACCGATCAGGCTGCCGACCGCACGGATAGGGCTTTGGCTTCGGGAATTATTTCTTTAGAATCTATGAAAATGGCTTTATGGATAGTTGGTTTAGCAACCTTGGGTTGTGGGCTGGCTTTATTATTTGTGGCATTTCAAAAAATGGATTTTCAATTTTTTATATGGCTTGCCATTGGATTGGCCGGTATTACAGCAGCCATGAAATATACCGTGGGCAAAAGTGCTTATGGTTATTCGGGTTTAGGAGATGTGTTTGTTTTTATATTTTTTGGTCCTGTGGCCGTAGCGGGAACTTATTTTTTAATGTCGGGTCAGTTGCCCGATACAATTTGGATTCCAGCTAAAGCATTCGGATTTTTATGTGTGGCAGTATTAAATATTAATAATTTAAGGGATTTGGAAAGTGATAATGCGGCAGGTAAAAAAACCTTAGTGGTAAGGCTGGGATTTAAAAAAGCAATATGGTATCAATACCTTTTATTCGGGTTGGCTATTATTTTGTTTATATTGTTTGCGAGGGTTTCACAATCCCCCAACGATCATTTTGTTCCAATAATCTTCGGAACATTTTATTATTTAATTACCTCAAAACTTGCTAAAAAACCGGAAGGTAAAGAATCATTTAATCTGGCTTTAAAGCAAGTTTCTATACTTAATTTACTTTTCGTTATTATTCTTGGAATTTTTTGGTTGATGTAATGAAACTGAACTATTCTGTCGAACTTCATAAATTAAAATTTAAAAAACCGGCTAAAACTTCGCGCAATGTTTTTGAAGAAAAACTCCATTGGATTGTAAACGTATGGGAAATTAAAACCCCTGCAATAATTGGCATTGGCGAAGCCGCACCTTTAGAATTTTTGAGTCCTGATTACAGTGAAGATTTGGGAGAAATAATAGAAAATAAACTGGAGCAATTGGTTGAAGGAGTAAAATTTGAAGATTTGGATTTTGATGAACTTCCTTCGGTAAAATTTGCTATAGAATGTGCCTTATTGGATCTGGAAAATGGAGGCAAACAAATTTATTTTTATTCAGATTATTTAACAGGAAAACCAATTCCCATCAATGGTTTGGTATGGATGGGTGATTTGGATGAAATGTTGAAAGAAGCTATTACAAAAGCCAGTGCAGGATTTGAATGTATAAAATTTAAAATCGGCAGTTTCGATTTTGATGCGGAATGCCGGTTTTTAGAACAATTCAGAAATACCCAAGAAGGGAAAAATGTTACCATACGCCTGGATGCCAACGGAGCTTTCGAACCTGATGAAGCACTGGAAAAATTAAAAGAACTTGAACGATTTAATGTTCATTCAGTAGAACAACCAATAAGAGCCGGGCAATGGGATGAGATGGCGAAGGTGTGCATGGATTCTAAAATCGCCATCGCTCTGGATGAGGATTTAATTGGAATTAAGGACAATGAATGCCATGAACTTTTAAGGCAGATTAAACCTCAGTATATCATTCTAAAACCTACGTTATTGGGAGGATTTAAAGCAAGTGATATTTGGATTACCTTAGCAAATAAAAATAAAATTGGCTGGTGGGCTACTTCAGCCCTTGAGGGAAATTATGGGCTAAATGCCATAGCCCAATGGGTTGGAAAATACAACACAATTTTGCCGCAAGGATTGGGAACAGGATTATTGTATGAAAATAATTTTCCGGCTAAGTCAGAGATAAAAGCAGGAAGATTGTATTATTGGGATAAAATTTGACAACTTTTAAAAAGTTGTCAAATTTAAAACGCCAAATCCGGCTCATTTTCAAATTCCACACCTATTGGAATGTAGGCCAAATTCAAATTTTTATTTTCCAAAAATAGTTTCAAACGCATCCAATCTTTTTCAGTAGTTAAAATTAAAGAATCGCTTTCAGAATCAGCTTTTGACAGAATAATTGATAAATCAGAATCACTGAAATTATGATGGTCTGAAAAATTAAAATGGTGAATCAGTTCATAATTATCCTTTTTTAAATATCCCAAAAGCAGGGTAGGATTGGCAATCCCGGTTATCAAAATTATTTTTTTGAATAACTTGCCTTTTATTAAAACGGGATTTTGGTAAACAATTTTTGAAAAATAAACCGGTTTGGATTTTAAATTTTCAGAAATTTTCAAATCAATGGCTTCAGGACATTTGGTTATAATTATAACGTCGGCTCGTTTCCAGCCACAAGCAAATTCCCTTAATCTTCCGGCCGGAACAACAAAATCCTTCCAAAAAGGATTAGCATATTCAGTCAACAAAATATTTATAGAAGGTTTTACATACCGATGTTGAAATGCATCATCCAATAAAATTAAATTTATGTGAGGGTTTTCTTCTAAAACTTTCCGGATAGCCCCTACCCTGTTTTCTCCTACCGCAACTAAGATATTTTTAAATTTCTGTTTGATTTGTAACGGCTCATCGCCAACATTTTCTGCATTGTCATCAGAATTTACATACCTGAATCCTTTTGTTTTCCTACCATAACCACGACTAATCACAGCTATTGAAAATTCGGTTTTATAGTTAGAAATAAAATATTCAATATGCGGGGTTTTGCCCGTTCCACCCATGGATAGATTGCCAATACTGATTATCGGAATATCAAATTTGGTTTCTTTTAAAATTCCCCAATCAAATAGTTTATTACGAAACCAGATTATAGTTCCATAAATAAGAGCAAATGGATATAGAAATTTTAAAAAATTCAAAAGCTGATGGGCAAAAAATAGTAAATCTAAAATCTAAAATCTAAAATCATAGAGTAATATTGCGAATATTAATTTTTAATTGCTAAGTACCAACGTTTCGATAGAACAAAAAATAAATCTCCCTGAATTTGAGGCAAAAGGAGTGAATGTTTTTGTAAAACGCGACGATATGATTCATCCGTTTATTTCGGGTAATAAATGGCGAAAATTAAAATACAATCATTTAAATTTTTTAGAATCAGGGTGTAAAGGAATTGTAACCTTTGGCGGAGCTTTTTCTAATCACATTGTAGCTGCGGCGGCCTTTTGCGCTGATAAACAAATTGAATGTATCGGAATTATAAGGGGAGAGAAACCTTCAGGAATAAATCATGTTTTAATTTTGGCTCAGCTTTGGGGAATGAAACTAAATTTTGTTTCCAGAAAAGAATATAAAAATAAATCCGCATTAGAGGAACATTGGGAAAAACAAGGCTATTTTATTATTCCCGAAGGTGGCGAAAATGCTGATGGAGTAAAAGGTTGCGAAGAAATTGTGACCGAACTTACCCAAAAATATGATCATATAATTTGCTCTTCAGGCACCGGTTGCACCTTTGCAGGAATTGTAAAAGGGGTGGCTTCGCAAAAATTAAATACCCATTGCCACAGCATTCCGGTTTTAAAACAGGGTGAATTTATAAATGATAGGGTTTTTGAATATTTTCCAAATGCAAAAAACTTTACAGTTCATACCGATTATCATTTTGGAGGCTATGCCAAAACAACCTCTGAATTACTGAATTATTTAAACTATTTCGCTTCGCAAACCGGCATCCTTACTGACCCCGTTTATACCGCCAAACTATTTTTTGCCTTGGCAGATTTAATAAAAAATAATTATTTTAAAAAAGGTGATACAATTCTGGCAATTCATACCGGAGGGCTAACCGGACTATTGTCCGAAAAAATGCTCAGTGATGTACAGAAAACTATAAAATAAAAAAAACCCTCGTCACACACTGACAAGGGTTTTTAAACTGAAAAATTTATTTGCAATCCTATTTGTTCATATTTTATATTTTAATTACACCTTCAATTGTAATAAAGTCTTGCATAGATTCGCCATTATGACTTAATGAAATAGTTTTCTTAAACGGACCGGCGGGTTTTCCTTTGCTGTCATAAGTTACCTTTAATTTGGCTGACATACCAGGCTGCAATGGTTCTTTAGACCATACAGGTATGGTGCAATTACAAGGAGGTTTAACATCCGTTATTACAAGCGGGGTTTTGCCTGTATTGGTATATGTAAATTCGTATGTGGCCTGCGTACCTTCGGTTATTGTATCAAAATTATGGATAGTGGTTTCAAATTTTATGTTAGGCTGTCCTTCTGCAGTTAGGGTTATAATTTTTTTACCCGGTTGTGCTTGAACCGCCAATGTAATTAATGAAAAAAATAGTGTTAAGAATTTCAGAATTTTCATTCGCCGTTAAGTTTACAAATTTTGTGCCACAGGAAATAAGTGAGTTATTTGGAAAAGCTCGAATTTATTAAAATTTGAAAATTTAATTCGGCTTTATTTCAGGCGTAACAGGTGCTTCAGGAGTGACTGGAACAACCGGTGCAGGCTCTACAACTCCGGTTATTGTTAGAAAATCAGTTTCACCATTAATAAATTTTACGGTAATTGTTTTTGTAAAATTACCCGGATTTGCGCTATTATACACAACGGTAATGGTTCCTGTTTTTCCCGCGGCAATAGGATTTTTATCCCATTGAGGAATAGTGCAGCCACAAGTTGCTTGCACATTTTCAAGTGAAATAGGTTCAGTTCCTGTATTCGTAAATTCAAAAACATGGGTAGCAGGATTGTTTTGTTTTAAATCTCCAAAATTGAACGTTGTTTCGTTAAATTTATATTTTGGAGGACTAACTGAAACTTTTTCAATCACTGGTGTGTCCATTTTAATAGGTGCATCTGTAGCTTTTGTTGTAGCTTCTTTGTCAGATGTAGTTGTTGGCTTTTGAGCCAATAGGCTCAATTGAGCCAATAGAAGGGCTGGGATAATTAAGAATAGTTTTTTCATTTTTATTTTATTTATTTAATAATTACAAACCAAATACCACAAAAAAACCGATCAGAGAACTAATCGGTTTTTATGTTATAATAATTTTTATTAGTTGTTGGGAACTGCAACAGGTGTTTGAGGAACCACAGGAAGCGCTTCTACATAACATTTTATGGTTAGCAGAACAGTATTGCTTTCGGCAGCACCATTATATTTTACCGTAATAGTTTTCACTTGATTACCTGGCTTACCGGAACTGTTAAAGGTAGCAACAACCTTTCCTGTTTGACCCGGGGCTATAGGCTCGCGGCTCCATTCAGGGGTAGTGCATCCGCAGCTTGCGTTAACTGCTTCCAATATTAGTGGCGCATTTCCGGTGTTTGTAAACTTAAATTCATATGTAGCTTGGGTACCTTCTTTAATGTTACCAAAATCGTGAGTTTCTTCAACAAATTTAATTACGGGAAGACCGTCGGTTACGATTTCAATCTTTGCTTCCGTTTCTTTAACGGGGGTAGTCACAGTAGGTGTAGCTTTTTTAGTAGTAGTTTTTTTTTGTTTTTGGGCTGAGGCAAAACCAACAACACAAGCACTTAAAACGATGGTTAATAAGATTTTTTTCATTTTTATATTTATTTTGATTTGACAAATATAAAGCAAATAAAATACCAAGGAAATTTTTTTTTAAAAATCAGGTTTTCGTTTTTCTAAAAAGGCTTTGGTTCCCTCCTTAAAATCATCGGTACCAAAAGATTTTCCGAACTCAGAAATCTCTTTTTCGAAGCCGGGACTGGTATTTTTAAAATGTTCGTTTACACATTGTATTACTTTAGCTATGGCCATAGGCGATTTGGTTTCAAATTTATTTACCATTTCCTTACATATGTCCATGAGTTGATCTATTGGAACTACTTTAGAAACTAATCCGTATTGTAAAGCATCCTGTGCATTTATAATATCTGCTGTTAACAGCATTTCCAAAGCCTTGCCTTTACCCACCAATTGTACTAAGCGCTGAGTACCTGCATACCCCGGAGGCAAGCCGAGATTTACTTCAGGTTGCCCGAATTTTGCATTTTCGGAAGCTATTCGTATATGGCAAGCCATGGCCAGTTCGCAGCCGCCGCCCAAACTAAATCCATTTACGGCAGCTATTACAGGTATTGAGGATTGTTCAATGGTATTCATAACGCCATGTCCATCGGCACTTAGTTTGGTTCCTTGTTCTGTATTAAAATCAGCAAATTCAGAAATATCGGCTCCGGCTGCAAAAGCTTTCAAACCTGCCCCTGTAAGTATTATACCACGAACAGATTTATCATTTTGAACAGATAGGACAGCTTGTTTTATTTCCTGGAGGGTTTCATAATTTAAAGCGTTGAGTTTGCTTTCACGATTGATGGTAATGATAAAAGCATTGCCTTCTTTTTGGGTAAGTATATTATTAAATGACATAGTTAATGAAGTAAAAAAATAAGAAGTTTAAAAAAATTAAAGTGTGGCTATTACTTTCAATTCAATGGCTATTGGTGTAGGCAGGCAATTAATTTCAAGTGTAGTTCTGCAAGGCATGTTGTCCTTAAAATATTCAGCCCAAAGACGATTGTAAATAGCAAAATCATCTTTCATATTGGTTAAAAAAACGGTTACATCAATTATTTTATCCCAACTGCTTCCGGCATCTTCCAAAATATATTTAACATTTTTAAAAACTGAATGGCATTGGGTTTCTATATCATACGAAATTATTTGACCATTTTCATCCAACTCTACTCCGGGAATATTTTTGGAGCCTCGTTCGCGGGGGCCTACACCAGATAAAAAAAGTAGATTTCCTGTAATTCGTGCATGGGGATATAATCCAACAGGTTCAGGCGCTTTGCTACTCTCAATCCGGTTTGATTTCATCTTTCTTTGGTTCGGGAGCTTTTTTCTTTTCCTCCGAAATTTCTATCTCTTCGGTTTTCTTAATTATTTTTTTTGTTGTATCGGGCGCAGGTGTAGTGCCCGGCGTGGTACCTTTTGGAGTTGTTCCTTTAGGTGTAGTACCTTTTGGTAATGGAGATTTTACAGGAATTTTAGGCGGATCTTTTTTAGGAATTTCAATGCCTGATTTCAATGCCAATATTCCTCTGGTTTCAAAAGAATCAACCGGGTAAGCCATAGCTGTATATACGCGTGAATTATCATTGCTAAAAGCTACACCCCTTACATTGGTTCCTAAATCATCAAATGACTTTATTTCCTTGCCGGTTTCTACATCCCATATTTTAGTGCTGCCATCATTGCTGCCCGAAACTATATATTTACCGTTTGCAGATATTGCAATTGTCAACACCTTCCAATCGTGACCGGTCAGGGTTTTTTCAAGTTTACCGGTTACGGTATTCCAAATTTTTATGGTCTTGTCGCTTGATGCCGAAACAAGTATTTTATTATCTTTACTCAATACAATAGCATTTACCTGGTCGGTATGGCCTGCATAATTAACCACCGGAATATTTGCGTTTAAAAAATCATACCGTTTAATAATATTGGTATTGTCGGAACAATAAATGGTTTTTCGGTCGCTTGCTACTGCAATGCAACTGATAGGATGCGTATTGTTTATCTTTTTTTCTTTGTTTTTTAAAATATCAAACTGAACAATAGTGCCATCGTTGCTACCGGTATAAACAAATTTTGCCGAAGGGTCAATGTAAAGTGAATTAATTGACATGCGGTGAACGGCCAGGGATTTATCGCGCGTTACATAGCCAAAGGTATCAATGGTATAAGTAAAAACTTTTCCATCATTGCCTCCGGTAGCCATGGTTTTTCCATTTGGGGTAAACGAAATACAATTGACGGCTGAAAAATGGTCGAAAAAAGTGCCAAGCGGAGTATAATTGGTATCGGTATAAAATAAATTTACCATCCCGTCCCACGAACCGGAGGCTATTAATTTTCCGTTGCCCGATATTGCCAGACATTCCAAATCATCTGAGTGGCCCTGAAGTTTGAATAACACAGTGGATACAGGCGGTTGGGCAAAGCTGACAGAGGAGCAAAGCAAAACAAAAATTGCTAAAAACTTCTTCATAGGAATATGATAATTAACTTTTCAATTTTAGAAAAAATAAAAGCAAATTGCAAGGGTATTGTAAAATATATTAGAATAGTTTCTAAACTTCTGTATTCACGCGATTATTAGTGTGTTTCCCTTGCTTCTCAATTGGTTGATGTGACGCCAATTGATAGATTAATGTTTTCGTTGCTTCTCTTTCGGTTGATGAAGCTAATCGGTAAAATTAGATTTGTACTTTCTTGAAACAAGCAACCTTATATCAACCCTTCATCCGCAAAGCTATAATACCCGTCATACGTAATAATAAGATGGTCCTGAACCGGTATATCCATTACTTTACCGGCACTCACCAATCTTTTAGTTAAAGATTTATCTTCCTCGCTTGGGCTTAAATTTCCAGAAGGATGATTGTGTGCCAATATTATGGAGGTGGCATTTTGTTCAAGTGCTAATTTAAATATCCTGCGAATATCGGCCACGGTTCCTGTTATTCCTCCATCGCTTACGCGGTATGAACCTGTAACCACATTGGCCCTGTTAATTGCCAAAAACCAAAATTCCTCGTATTGCTTATCCCCTATTTTGGGCTGTAATATTTCAAAAGCTTGCCGGCTCGAGGTAAGTTTTTGTTTTACCGCTTCATTTATTTTTCGCCGGCTTCCCAATTCCACTGCGGCTATTATGGTAATGGCTTTGGCTTCGCCTATTCCGTTTATTTTTTTAAGTTCGTTTATATTAAACCGAGCCAATTTGTTTAAGTCTTTATCGGCTAAGGTCAATATTTCCATACCAAGCTCTACTGCCGATTTGGTTTTGGTTCCTGTGGCTAATAATATCCCAATCAGTTCTGCATCACTCAAGCTTTCTTTTCCCTTAAACATTAATTTTTCACGGGGTTTTTCATCATCAGCCCATTGAGGAATTGGTTTATGCATGATTAAAAGTTTAAGACCGTCAAATATAAAAAAAGCCCCGATAATATTACCGGGACTTTTCGTTTAATAAAATATTTTTTGGCTCTATATGGAATTGAGTGGGTAATAGAATTTGGATAAAAATAAAACAAAGTTTTGCATCAACTGGCTTTTTTTAA
>CAYHCM010000113.1:0-11175 GCA_964355045.1 uncultured Chitinophaga sp.
TCGGAAAAGGATGGTAGCCGTAATTCATAAAATGCCAGCTTTCATTTTTAAATTTTGAAGCCAATGATTGGTAAATAGGTTTCCATACCAGTCTTCGAAACCAGGCATATTCGGTAAGTTCTAAGAAAATTTTTGACAACATTATTAAATAATTTATTAAGCCCGCTAAAATAGTTGTTATTTTATTTTAAAACTTAACACCCTTATTTTTTGTGCAATTGTAAGATTAATGAAATAATATTTTTAATGACGTTTATATGATAGGCTTTTAGGCAACTTTTGTGTCTATATAGATATAAAGAATATTATTATGTCACGCATTCATTGCCCCAATTGCAGTCATCACAGTTATCATATTGCTATGAACAACGATGGCAAACCAAATCATCTGCTGGTTAGCAAAGTTTTGTTAAAGTTGGGGTATATTCCCAAGTTCATCCGAAATTTTCCTGTACAGTGCAATACCTGCAGCTATAGCTGGAAAGCGTGAGGTATATTTACGATTTTAGATTTTTATCCATTTTCGGATTTCATTACTAGAAATTGTTGAATATGAGGTAAAATCTTAACTCCTACCAATCCTTGCTCTTTTTGGCCGGTGCAGTTTTAACCGCTTTTTTAAGTTCGGTTTTCAAGTTATCAAAATAATTATTGGTTTGTTCAATATAACCCGGATAGAGTTCAGGTTTGTAATATTGGTCTTTGGTATCCATCCATTTAGAAACATCATAATAGGAAGCCTGTTTCCAATGGATACGCGAAATTTCATATTTAAATTTACCATCTTTAAAACTCAAGGTAATAGTATATGCTACGATTCCATCAAAAGTTTCTACCCCTTTTTTATCTTTCCCGGTAATTTTAAATTGGGCTTTGCCAACAATTTCGCCTGTTTCCATATCTTTGGATTGAACTACTCCGGTAGGATTCGGGTAAAATTTATTAATCCAGGCCAAAGTGCGATCGAATAATTCGGCCTTTGTAGAACCGGGAGCTTCAACTACTTCTGATATTAATGCTTGTTTGCTTTCTGGGTCTATGGGCAGGGTTTGTGAAAAAGCTGCACCGAAAAAACAGAGCAATGAAAGACTTAAAATTACTTTTCTCATTTAAGTGTTAATATTATTGATTTAAACTCCAAAGGTAAAATTTTTATTGTACTTCGCGGTTTGATTTTTAGGGCACTTTAATTGATTATTGCAAACGAAGTGTTTTTTCATTCACATTTGATAACTTAATAATTTTAAAAATTTGAATTTCTTTGCCCACTATTATTATTACAATAAGCCCGGAAATGCCTGGCATAATGCAGGATTGCTGTTTCCTGACCTTATTAGAAATTTCACGAATGAGCAACGTATAACATCAAAAAGAGAACTAATATGTGAAACCTCAAACTATAAAAATCTTTGTGAAGGGATTCAAAATCATTTTAAGGCTGATGATATTTTCCACAATTGGGCCTGGTTTAAACAAACAAATCATGAATTGGCTCTTATAATTCGCGAAAAGAATTTAGGAATAACCCGCGATTGGTTTTTGGCTCATATATTTATTGAACTGGCTATTGACCATGTTCTGGTTATTGAAAATGAAACTTTGGTCAAGGATTTATATAATGATCTAGCTAATTGCGAAAGACATGGATGGTCTGATTTTTTTAGAAAAAATCAATTTTTTGAAGAAGATAAGTGGCAAAAAGGGCTTGAACAATTCAATACCCATAAATATATTTTTACGTATAAAGATACTGATAACATCGTTTATGCGTTAAACCGTATATACGAAAGGACAGTGATGGTAAAATTAAGCAATCCGCAAAACGAATTATTAGCCGTATTATTGAATAATTTTATACCTGAGGTAAAATCAAAACTTAAAGAATTACATACTATTTTAACATGAAGAAATACTTCGCAGCCAGCATTTTTATATTTATTTCGGCCAGCATTTTTGCTCAAAGCACACCAAAATACAGCAATGAATTTTTAAATATTGGTGTTGGAGCCAGAGCATTTGGTATGGCTAATGCTACGGTAGCATCCTGCGACGATGTAACTTCCGGCTATTGGAATCCGGCAGGATTGGTTTCATTAAAAGATAATTTACAACTTTCGTTTATGCATTCAGCCTATTTAGCCGGCATAGCTAATTATGATTACGGTGCATTTGCTGCCAAATTGGATGATAAAAGAGCTATCGGTTTTTCTATTATTCGCTTTAGCGTAGATGGGATTCCCAATACATTGGATTTGGTAAGAAATGGTCAGATTGATTATAACAGGGTTACAAGTTTTTCGGCAAGCGATTATGCTTTTTTATTTAGCTATGCCCAAAAAACCGTTGTTGAAGGTTTAACTTTTGGGGGAAATGTAAAGGTAATTCGCCGAAAGGCAGGACAATTTACTAAATCCATTGGTTTTGGAATAGATGCATCCATGCAATACAAGACAAAAAATGAATGGCAATTTGGATTAATGGCCCGTGATATTACAAGTACTTTCAATGCTTGGAAATTTTCGTTTACCGATGCCGAAAAGGATGTTTTCACCCAAACTCAAAACGAAATTCCTAAAAATTCATTGGAAATAACCTTACCTCAATTTATACTTGGAGCAGGAAAGTTATTTGAAATAAACAACTTTGTAGGAATTAGGGCAGAAGCCAATGCGCTTATTAATACGGATGGGCAGCGAAATGTATTAATAAATTCAAAACTTTTTAACCTTGACCCTAATCTGGGAATAGAAGCAGATTATAAAAAATCGGTTTTTTTAAGAGCCGGAATTGGTAAATTTCAACGTGAGCTGGATATAAATAATAAAAAGACTTTGCAATTTCAACCCAATATTGGAATTGGTTTAAAGCTTGGAAGTCTGATGTTGGATTACGCTCTAACGGATATTGGTGATGTTTCCGCATCTCTTTACAGCAATATGTTTTCGGTACGATTTAGTATTAATAAGAAAACAATATCAAAGTAAAATAAAAGCATTTTTCTTTTTGATTTCGTGTATTTAATACATTTACTTGAACAGAATTAAAATTCCTTTTCTCACAATCCTTTAAATTTTTGTAGGTTTGTCTTTGTAAAAATCAAATAAAAAAATTATGCCAAATTCATACATCGCAGGGTTAGGCCATTATATCCCCGAACGAAAGGTTACCAATAAAGAACTGGAATCAATAATGGAAACCACCGATGAGTGGATTGTGGAACGTACCGGCATAAACTCCCGTCATTGGGCTGATTTGGAAAAAGACAGTACTTCAAATATGGGCACAAAAGCTGCATTAAAAGCTTTGGAAAATGCAAATTTAAAACCGACCGATGTTGAGTTTATTATTTTTTGTACCCTTTCGCCCGATTATAATTTTCCCGGCGGCGGGGTATTGGTTCAGGAACAATTAGGGCTTGATACCATCGGTGCTTTGGATATCCGCAATCAATGTTCGGGATTTTTGTATGGATTGAGCGTGGCCGATCAATTTATAAAAAGCGGAATGTATAAAACCGTTTTGGTTATTGGTTCCGAAATTCACAGCAGTGGATTGGATATAACAACCCGCGGACGAAATGTTGCTGTAATTTTTGGCGACGGAGCCGGGGCTGCGGTGTTGCAGGCAACTGATATTCCGGGTAAAGGTATTATATCAACCCACTTGCACAGTCAGGGAAAATATGCCGAAGAACTGATGGTAATAGAACCTAGTAGTACCAGCACTCAACGAACTGAATTTATTCCGGAACGTATTTATCCGGTTATGAATGGCAGCAATGTTTTTAAACATGCCGTTACCCGTTTTCCGGAGGTGATAATGGAAGCCTTAACAAAAAACGGATACGATACAGCCGATCTCCGATTATTAATTCCTCATCAGGCCAATTTGCGCATTTCACAGTTTATTCAAAGAAGTATGAAATTAAGAGATGATCAGGTTTATAATAATATTATGCGATATGGAAATACAACAGCAGCATCAGTACCTATAGCCCTTACCGAGGCATGGAAGGAAGGAAAAGTAAAAGAAGGCGACCTGATTTGTTTGGCAGCTTTTGGCAGCGGATTTACATGGGCCAGTGCATTAATCAGGTGGTAGCAAATGGTTTTTAATCTAAAAACTTTAAGCCTTTATTATACAAATCATCCGTTGCGAAGCATATTATTTCTTGCATTGTTCTTTCGATTGGTTTCGGCTTTATTCTCCCATGGCTATGGTTTTTCGGATGATCATTTTTTGGTGATTGATGTAGCTCAGCAATGGGCAGATGGTGTTGATTTGAAATTATGGATGCCCTGGAACGGCAATACAATTCCCAGCGGCCACAGCTTATTTTATCCGGGTTTGCATTATTTTTTATTTCTTTTTTTAAAATTTATCGGAATTAGCAGCCCGGTTATTAAAATGTATATCGTTCGCATTTTACATGCTCTTTATAGTTTGGTCATTGTTTACTATGCTTATAAAATTACTGAAAAATTAAGCGGACAAAAAGTGGCTAAGCGAGTGGGATTATTGCTTGCCCTTTTCTGGTTTATGCCTATGCTTAGTGTTCGCAATATGGTAGAGATGGTTTGTATTCCCCCGTTGCTTTATGCTACATGGTTGCTTTTCAAGGCGGATGAAAAGAAATCCATAATCGGTTTTTTAATAGCAGGATTAATTGCCGGAATTGCATTTTCGTTTCGGTTTCAAACTATCCTATTTGTTGGAGGAATGGGACTTGCCATTTGGATGCAAAAAAAATGGATTCAGGGGTTAGTATTTGGAATGGGAACTCTAATATCAATGGTTTTAATTCAAGGCTCCATTGATATCTATATCTGGGGAAAGCCTTTTGCCGAATTTGCTGAATACACCAAATACAATATTGAAAATGCCACTAATTATGTAAACGGCCCTTGGTATAATTATATTCTTTTGGTTTCGGGGTTAATGATTCCGCCGGTAAGTATTTTGATTTTTCTGGGAATGTTCAAATCCCGGAAGCAATACCTTTGGGTAATTGTTCCGGCCTTATGTTTTTTTGTTTTTCACAGCTATTTCCCCAACAAACAGGAACGTTTTATTTTACCCGTAATCCCATTTTTTGTAATGGCCGGAATGGCGGGTTGGTATTATCTGGAAACACATTCATTGTTTTGGCTGAAAAGACATAAACTTGTAAATGGGTGTTGGGTGTTCTTTTGGGTAATAAACAGTTTGCTGCTTGTTTTATTAACTCCCAGCTCCACCAAAATAAGCCGGGTAGATGCCATGACCTATTTATCAAAAAAAACAGATATGAACCAATATATGATTGAATCATCAAACGCATGGAGCGGAGTAATGATGCCTTTGTTTTATGTTGGCAGTTGGAAAGCACCTTACCAAGTAAGCGGCGAACAGCCGGCTCAGGAAGTTTTTGAAACTATAAAAAATAAAAACTTGCCGTTACCAGATTATATTGTGTTTTCGGAAGCTAAGGATATTAAAATACGGGTGGCAAATATTAAAAAATATGTAAAAGGTTTGCTATTTGAGAAAACCATTGAATCAAGTTTTTTAGATAAAACCATGCATTTTCTAAACCCTGTAAATGTGAACCAAACTTATTATATTTATAAGGTGAAGAAATAAACAGATGTGACCTGAAGAAATCTTTAAACAACACAATTGAATAAAAATACCGAAATTCGCCACACCAAACATGAGCCAAAAAATAAAAATAGGAATTACCGCCGGAGATATCAATGGAGTGGGCATGGATATTATTCTAAGGATATTTAGCGATGAAGGGTTTGGGAAACAATTTATTCCTGTGCTCTATGCCAGCCCTCAATCTATTAAATTTTATAAAAACCTTCTGGAACTTGACGAGAAGCCTGTTTATAAAATAATAAAAAACACTTCTGAATGCGAAGAAGGAAAACTTAACCTTAGAATATGTACGGAACAAGAAATTAATATTACACCCGGCGAAGCTTCCGAAACAGCCGGAAAATTTGCCTTAGCCTCGCTTCAAATGGCTATGGCTGATATTAAGGATGGACAGATACAGGCCATTTGCACAGCTCCTATTGATAAACACAGCATTAAAAGCAATGAATTTCCTTTTAACGGACATACGGGTTATTTAGCCAAAGAATTGGAAACGCCTAATTATGCCATGATGCTTGTTTCCGATAATTTACGTGTGGGGCTTGTTACAGAACATGTTCCTCTAAAAGATGTTTCTTCCTTGCTAACACAGGAACTTATTCTTGAAAAAATAAAAGCCATTCATGAATCGCTGCGTATTGATTTTGGAATTATAAAACCAAAAATTGCAGTTTTAGGTTTAAATCCCCATTCGGGTGATGGCGGTGTCATAGGCCGCGAAGAAATTGAAATAATAAAACCTGCCGTTGAAAAAGCTCAATCAGAAAAAATGGTGGTTATGGGGCCGTATTCAGCCGATGGGTTTTTTGGAAATCATCAGTTTAGCCAGTTCGATGCGGTATTGGCTATGTATCACGATCAGGGTTTGATTCCTTTTAAATATATGGCTTTTGAAGACGGGGTAAATTTTACAGCCGGTCTTCCGGTAGTTCGCACTTCGCCCGATCATGGCACTGCCTATTCACTGGCCGGAAAGGGTATCGCCAATGTTTCTTCATTTACAGCGGCTTTAAATATGGCCAACAAAATTCATAACCAACGGATCGAAAACCTGGAGATGGCTAAAAACCCGTTACAATTTACCAAATATCGAAAAGAAAAATTCAGTATTGGCGTGCCAAATATGCCGAAAAGGGATGGGTGAGGATTAGTTCAAGGTCGGGCATCATTTTTTCGCACTGATTTGTAAATTTATTATTCAACGCATAGCAAGGAGATTGATTTATCTGTTTTGAAACATATCGTTCAAAAAATATTATTTTTTTCAGTCTGAATAAAATGAATTATTAAAATCAACACTCTTTTTCAAAGGAATAAATGTAATATTTCACACTTTTTCAAATGAATAAATGTAATTCAACACACTTTTCCTTAGGAATAAATTTTCAAAATATCAGTTATCCCATTGTTTTTTTCCAAAAAGGCTCCCTCACAAGATAATAAAATCCTAATGAAATAAAGCCCAATACGAAAAATACCATGGCAATAGGCCGCGTGGTATCATTATAAAAAAATTCACCAATCATCCAGATACTATTGGCTGAAATCCAGCAGACAATTGCCAGATTGTGCCAAAGTTCAGAACTTAAATGCCTTGATTTATAGGTAATAAATATGGCGACGGAAATAGTGGGAACTATCATTATTAATCCCGGAATTTTGAAATTCGTAATCCAGCAAAAATCTTTGAGCAACCAAAGTAAAATATGAAGATTTTCGGTTTTACGAAATTTTATGTCCACAACTCTTTAAGAATATAAAATATGTTTTTTAATACGCCCTTTCTAATCTTCCTTCAAAGGCATATATAAAAGAACGAAGCACTACTTTTATTCCACCGGGGGTTGGGTAATTGCCTGTAAAATACCAGTCGCCTTTATGATTAGGACACGCTTTATGTAGATTGTCAACTGTTTGAAAAACCATATCCACTTCGGTTTCAAAATTATCGGGAGTTATGCAATTTTTTATTTCCTCAATAAGTTGTTCATCAGTGAACAAATCATAAAGGTCTTTTACACAGTTTCTGATATGGCTAACAGGCAGTTTCATTTGTCGTTTGCACTCCTGATAAGTTTCGCCGATTTTATGCTCAAAATTATTTTTATGAAGTAAACTAATTAATGCTTTATAAGCTACAAATTCATTAAAGCGACTCATGTCAATCCCATAACAATCAGGATATTTAATAATAGGGGCAGAGGAAACAATTATGATTCGTTTTGGATGCAAACGATCCAAAATTCGTAAAATGCTTTTCTTTAAGGTAGTTCCTCTTACCACTGAATCATCCATTACCACTATGGTGTCCTGTTCGTTATTCACCAATCCGTAGGTTACATCATAGGCCTCTCCTACCAAATCATCGCGGTCTTTGCCTTGCGATATAAAGGTTCGCATTTTGGCATCTTTTATCAATACTTTTTCGAGGCGGGGCATCACTGAAATTATTTTTGAAATTTGGTCTTGTGAACACGTAGTTCCAAGTTTCGTAATCTCTTTAATTTTCCAATTATTCAGATATTGATTTACACCATCCAACAATCCATAATAGGCGGTAGAGGCTGTATTGGGAATGTAAGAAAAAATAGTATTTTTAAAATCGTAATCTACTTTTTTTAATACTTCCAGGCTCAAAAGTCTTCCAAGAGCTTTTCGTTCCTGATATATATCGGCATCACTGGCTCTTGAAAAATATATTCGTTCAAACGAGCAACTTCTTTTTTCAACCGGTTGAATAATATTTACTTCTTTTACCTGGCCATTTCGTCGGATAATGAGGGCATTCCCTGGTTGGAGTTCTTTTATATCTAATCGTTTAAAATTAAAAGCCGTTTGAATTGCGGGTCGTTCGCTGGCAGCTACAAATATTTCATCATCTTCGCAATAAAACGAAGGACGGATTCCGGCAGGATCTCGGATTACAAAAGCGTCGCCGTGCCCAAGCATACCTACCATATTATAGCCGCCATCCACATTTTTGAAGGAGCGTTTTAGTATATTTTCAATATTAAGTTCTTCTTTTATTTTTACAGTTATCTCTAAATGCGTTAAGCCCTGATTGCGATATTTACGAAAAACCAATTCGTTTTCTTCATCAATAAAATGCCCGATTTTTTCGAGCATGGTCACATTATCCGAAATTTCTTTTGGCTGCTGTCCCAATTCAATCAAATGCTGAAACATCTCTTCCACATTGGTCATATTATAATTGCCTGCCAACACCAGATTGCGGCTCATCCAGTTATTCTGTCGTAAAAAAGGATGGATATGTTCGATGGAATTTCCCCCATGAGTGCCATAGCGCAAATGGCCGATTAGCAACTCACCGGCATAGGCAAAGTTATCTTTAAGCCATTCCATGTTCTCCACTTTTTCTTTATCAAGCCCGTCGTATTTTTGCTTTATTTCATTGAACATATCCGCCACTGCATTTTTGCTGATACTTCGTTTGCGGGCTATGTAGCGCTGGCCGTATTTAGGGTCTAATTTTATGATTCCGATTCCGGCACCATCCTGACCGCGATTAAGTTGCTTGGCCATTAAAAGCTGTAATTTTTTCAGGCCGAAAAGCGAAGTACCATATTTTATGCGGTAATATTCCAATGGTTTTTTCAGCCTGATAAAGGCTACTCCACATTCATGCTTTATGGGGTCACTCATACATTTTGAGGTGCAAAGTTAAGTTTAAAAATTGAAGCAGGGAAGTTTATGGTAATACCATTTCTATTTATCAATTTTGCACAATGACGGAATTGATGCTCAAACTTGACGATTTTATACATTCAAAACAATTTATAACGGATAGTGACAGCCTTTTGGTGGCGGTAAGTGGAGGCATAGATTCAATGTTTTTACTTCATTATTTAATTTCTAAAAATTATAAAATTTCCGTGGCTCATTGCAATTTTGATTTACGGGGCGATGAAAGTGAAGGAGACGAACGCTTTGTTAAAAGATTTTGCAAAGCGAATAGCCTAAAATTACATGTTAAAAAATTTCAAACAGCATTGTATGCCGGTATTGAAAGAATATCTATTCAAATGGCTGCTCGTGAAATACGCTATTTCTGGTTTAATGACCTTTGCGAATCAAATAATTATACCAAAATTGTAACGGCTCATCATAAAACCGATAATGCCGAAACTATTTTATTAAATATGGTTAGAGGAACAGGGCTTAAAGGCTTGGAAGGAATTGCTCCGATAAAAGGAAATAAAATCAGGCCATTGCTTTGCCTAAGTCGTGAAGAAATAGAAAGTTTTGTAAGTGAGAAAAAAATAAAATACCGCAACGACAGCAGCAACCTCAGCGATAAATATTACAGAAACCGATTGAGGCATCACGTTTTGCCGGAGTTAAAAGAAATTAATCCTTCGTTTGAAAATACCCTTCAGGCCAATGCCGATATAATTTCACAGGCCAATGGATTTATAAATTATTATATTGAAAATATTAAGAAAGAAATAATAACAGTAACCAATGATTCCATCCTGATAGATATAGAAGGTTTAGTAGAATTACCCGAACCGAAATTTATTTTATTTAATCTTTTAACTGAATTTGAATTTAACGCTGCAGTAGTAAATGATATTTTTGATTCGTTAAAAGGCATTTCAGGAAAACTGTTTTTTTCGTCAACCCATCGTTTGATAATTAACAGAGACCAGTTAATAATTGAACGAATTTCGAAAGAAGATTTACCAACTTACCAAATCTATTCTCACACTATTAACCTTGAAACTCCCCATCATAGCTGGGTTTTTGAAATTTCAAATTCCATCTCATCAAAGGCGGATCAAATTTCAAATTTCATGAATGTAGCTTGCTTTGATTTAGAAAAAATAAGTTTTCCTTTAACCATTCGGCTCTGGCAAAAAGGTGATAAAATAATACCCTTAGGAATGAAAGGCCATAAAAAAGTGAGTGACATTTTAATTGATAAAAAACTTTCTTTGCCCCAAAAAGAAAAAATTTGGGTGGTTATTTCAAAAAAAGAAATAATTTGGGTTGGCGGTCTGGTTATTAATGATGATTTTAAGATAACCACTGATACTAAAAAAGTTTTGAGAATGGAAATAAAATAAACTGAATATATTAAAAGGGTGTATGACAAATTGCACAATTCATCGAAATATTTCTATAATAAAAAACACCTTCATAGAAAACATTACGAAAAATACTTAAACTTATTACCTTATTCGTTTAAACAAATAAGGTAATAAGGTTAGTTGTTGTAAATGCTTTGATTCTACTAAGTGCTAGGGTATTGATACCAATACCAATTTCAAAAAAGATAACTTTTATACCCAAAATAAAGGCCACAGATTCACAGATTGAAAATTTTTTCAGATTAAACCAGATTAAAAAATAGTTCCTATTTTTTGTTATTATAGTATTTTTCACAAAGACAAATTTTATCTCGCCTTGGCGGACTGATTTAATCCATTTGAATTTTTTAATCTGTGAATCTGTGTCAACATTAGTTATATGGTAGGTTTTCCTAAGTGTGCAATTTGTCATACGCCCATA
>CAYHCM010000114.1:0-5109 GCA_964355045.1 uncultured Chitinophaga sp.
CACACGTTGACTGTCCGGGTCACGCTGACTATGTAAAAAACATGGTAACAGGTGCCGCCCAAATGGATGGTGCAATTATAGTAGTGGCTGCTACCGATGGACCAATGCCTCAAACCAAAGAACACATTCTTCTTGCCCGTCAGGTTGGTGTACCTCGTTTGGTAGTTTTTATGAACAAGGTTGACATGGTTGATGATGATGAAATTTTAGAAATCGTTGAAATGGAAATTCGTGATTTGCTAAAATTCTATGAATTTGATGCTGATAATACCCCAATTATTCAGGGTTCTGCTTTGGGAGCTTTGAATGGTGAGGCTAAATGGGTAGAAAGAGTAATGGAATTAATGGAAGCTGTTGACACTTGGATACCTATTCCTCCGCGTTTGGTTGACAAGCCATTCCTTATGCCTGTAGAAGATGTGTTTTCTATCACAGGGCGTGGAACTGTAGCGACAGGACGTATTGAAAGAGGTGTTATAAATGTAGGCGATCCTGTTGAAATAATTGGAATGGGAGCAGAACATTTAACATCCACATGTACCGGTGTTGAAATGTTCAGGAAATTGCTTGACAGAGGTGAAGCAGGTGACAACGCAGGTTTATTACTTAGGGGTATAGATAAAACCCAAATCCGAAGAGGAATGGTTATATGTGCACCAAAATCGGTAACCCCACATAAAAAGTGCAAAGCTGAAGTTTATGTACTTTCAAAAGAAGAAGGTGGACGTCATACTCCATTCTTTAACAAATATCGTCCACAATTTTATTTCCGTACAACTGACGTAACAGGTGAAATAACCTTACCAACAGGAACGGAAATGGTAATGCCGGGCGATAACTTAACAATCACCGTGGATCTTTTAAGCCCAATCGCAATGGAAAAAGGTTTAAAATTCGCTATCCGTGAGGGTGGCCGAACCGTAGGTGCCGGACAAGTAACTGAAATATTAGATTAAATATAACTGATATTACTAAACGGGCATAGTTCAATGGCTAGAATAGAGGTCTCCAAAACCTTTGATCAGGGTTCGAATCCTTGTGCCCGTGCAAAATAAATAAATGGAAAAGATAAAACTACTGTGGCACAATACCATGGATGAGCTATTGAACAAAGTTTCATGGCCATCGTGGGATGAGTTAAGAACCAGCACCATTATTGTGTTGGTGGCTGCACTTATTTTTAGTGTAATTATTTATACTATTGATACTACATTCGGCTTTATTTCCCATATGTTTTATAAATTTATGGAGTAATTGGTGATGGAAAGATCGCAGGACGAATTTAAATGGTATGTGGTTAGAGCCATAAGCGGTCAGGAACGCAAGGTGAAAGCAATGATTGAATCGGAGCTTGCACGTGAAAAAATTGCTCATAATGTACCTACTATCTTAATTCCGATGGAAAAAGTTTATGAAATAAAAAATGGTAAAAAAGCTTCAAAAGAAAAGAGTTTTTATCCGGGATATATTTTAATAAATGCCAATTTGGTAGGTGAAGTAGTTCCGACCATTAAAGCCATAAACGGAGTAGTTGGGTTTTTGGGAACTCAGGGAGTTCCGATTCCACTGCGACAATCTGAAGTAAATAGAATATTAGGAGCGGTAGATGAAAATAATGAAAAGGGAGAATCAAATGTTGAGCCTTTTATTTTAGGAGAGTTTGTTAAAGTAATTGATGGCCCGTTCAATGGTTTTAGCGGAGTTATTGAAGAGATAAACGACGAAAAGAAAAAATTAAAAGTAATGGTGAAAATTTTCGGACGAAAAACACCTTTGGAATTAAATTACATACAAGTAGAAAAAGAACAATAAACAATGGCAAAACAAATATCAGGCTTTGTAAAATTACAGGTTAAGGGCGGACAGGCAAATCCGGCACCACCTATTGGCCCTGCCTTGGGCTCTAAGGGTGTGAACATAATGGAGTTTTGCAAACAGTTTAATGCACGTACTCAGGAAAAACAAGGAAAAGTATTGCCGGTTATTATTACGGTTTATGCCGATAAGTCATTCGACTTTATTATAAAGACACCACCGGTTGCTTCACAATTATTGGAATATACCAAAATTGCTAAAGGTTCAGACCAATCAAATCGTAAACGTGTAGCATCTGTAACTTTGGATCAGGTTCGCAAAATAGCCGAAGAAAAAATGCCTGATTTAAATTGTTTCACAATAGAAGCAGCCATGACAATGGTACAGGGAACCGCCAGGAGTATGGGAATTGCAATGGCAGGCGAAACATCAACCACTAATTAATTTATTAAAGAATGACCAAATTAACCAAAAACAGGAAAGCAATTTTAACAAAATACGATAAGGCCAAAGTTTATACCTTAAAGGAAGCCACCGAAGTTGTTAAAAAAATATCATTTACCAAATTTGATTCATCTGTTGATATTGATGTAAGATTGGGAGTAGATCCACGCCAGGCAAGTCAAATGGTAAGAGGTAGCGTTTCATTACCACATGGTACGGGCAAGGATGTAAAAGTTCTTGTATTATGCACTCCGGATAAGGAAGATGAAGCAAAAGGTGCCGGAGCTGATTATGTTGGAATGGACGACTATATTGAAAAAATTTCAGGAGGCTGGGTTGATGTTGATGTTATTATTACTATGCCAAGTTTAATGGGTAAATTAGGTAAGTTAGGTAAAATATTAGGACCGCGAAACCTTATGCCAAATCCTAAAACCGGAACTGTTACCATGGATATAGCTAAAGCTGTAGCAGCAGTAAAAGCAGGTAAGATAGATTTTAAAGTGGACAAAACCGGAATAATTCATACAGCAATTGGAAAGGTAAGTTTTAATGCTGACAAAATATTTGATAATGCAAAGGAAGTGATTGACACAATTACCAAATTGAAGCCTTCCTCATCCAAAGGAACCTATTTAAAAGGCATCACAATGTCAAGCTCTATGAGCCCGGCCATTAAAATAGATGTAAAATCAATTGTTTGATAAATTATAATAAAACAAAAAATGACCAGGGAAGAAAAAAATAAAGTAGTAGATGAGCTTTCAGAATATTTTACGAACTATAAGTTTGTATATGTTACGGATGCTTCAGCCATGAGTGCCAAGGATACAAATAATATGCGACGGGTATTTTTTAACAGAGATGTAAAAATGCGTGTAGCAAAAAACACCTTGATAATTCAGGCTTTGCAAAAATCGAATGTTGATTTTAAAGAATTAACCGATACACTTAAAGGTTCAACGGCACTTTTATTTGCTGAAAATGCGAAGGCTGCAGCCAAAGCGATTACGGAGTATCGCAAAAAAGGAACTAAACCTCAACTAAAGGGCGCTTATATTGATACCGATATTTACCTTGGCGACGATAAATTAGAAGCCTTAAATAACCTGAAAAGCAAGGAAGATTTGGTAGGAGAAATAATTGGAATATTGCAATCACCAGCCAAAAATGTTATTTCAGCACTTAAATCAGGCGGCGGAAAATTAGCCGGTATATTAAAAACATTATCCGAAAGATAAAAATTATACAATCATTATTATTCAATCACTATTAAACAAAAATTATTTAAATAAATTAAAATGGCAGACTTAAAAGCATTTGCAGAACAACTAGTAAATTTAACCGTTAAAGAAGTAAACGAATTAGCTTCAATTTTGAAGGATGAGTATGGCATTGAGCCAGCCGCAGCTCCGGCAGCAGTAGCAGCAGGCCCGGCCGGTGGAGCCGCCGCAGCCGAAGAAGCAGTACAAACCGAATTCACCGTTATGTTAAAACATGCCGGTCCTTCTAAATTAAATGTGGTAAAAATGGTTAAAGATATAACAGGTCTTGGACTTAAAGAAGCAAAAGATTTAGTGGACGGAGCTCCAAAAGAAGTGAAAACCAATATCTCGAAAGAGGAAGCTGAGATGATCAGAGCAAAATTGGCAGAAGCTGGAGCAGAGGTTGAAGTTAAGTAATAACAACCCAACGTATTAAACGAAAGACCCCGGATTTTTCCGAGGGTCTATCGTTGTTTATATATAATTAATATTATTTTTTTAAACGTTTTTTAATTTCTTAAAGTCTTGTCAAAAAACATCACATCAATCGAAAGGGTTAATTTTGCAAGTATCGGGAAGGTAATAGATTACCCGGATTTTCTCGATATTCAAGTACAATCATTCGGAGAGTTTTTTCAGTTAGAAACTTCATCTGAGAACAGGAAAAATGAAGGCTTATTTAAAGTTTTTGCTGAAAATTTTCCTATAACTGATACACGAAATATTTTCGTGTTAGAATTTTTGGATTACTTTGTTGATCCGCCACGCTATAATACCGACGAGTGTATTGAGCGGGGACTGACTTATGCAGTTCCATTAAAAGCCAAACTAAAGCTTTCGTGTAACGACATTGAACACGAAGATTTTGAAACTATTGTTCAGGATGTATATTTAGGGCCAATTCCTTATATGACTCCACGAGGTACTTTTATTATCAATGGTGCTGAGCGGGTTATTGTTTCACAATTGCACCGTTCGCCGGGTGTGTTTTTCGGACAAACCTACCATTCTAATGGTACCAAACTTTATTCGGCACGTATAATTCCTTTTAAAGGAAGTTGGATAGAATTTGCAACAGACGTAAACAACGTGATGTATGCTTATATTGACCGAAAAAAGAAGTTTCCGGTTACTACACTTTTACGCGCTATTGGTTACGAAACCGATAAAGATATTTTAGATATTTTTGGCCTTGCCGAAGAAATAAAAGTAAGCAAATCAGGGCTTAAAAAAGTATTGGGTCGTCGTTTGGCCGCGAGGGTTCTTCGCAGTTGGATTGAGGATTTTGTGGACGAAGATACAGGTGAAGTTGTGTCTATTGAGCGTAATGAAATTATCATTGAGCGTGATACAATTTTAGAAGATCGCCAGATTGATGATATTATTGATGCGGGAGTTAAAACTATAATTTTGACCCGTGAGGATGATAATAAAAACGATTTTGCAATTATTCAAAACACCTTACAAAAAGATACGTCCAACTCAGGTAAAGAAGCTGTAGAACATATCTATCGCCAATTAAGAAATACCGATCCACCGGATGAGGAAACCGCCCGTGGTATTATTGAGCGTCTTTTCTTTTCTG
>CAYHCM010000114.1:5209-11173 GCA_964355045.1 uncultured Chitinophaga sp.
GATCCACCGGATGAGGAAACCGCCCGTGGTATTATTGAGCGTCTTTTCTTTTCTGACAAACGCTATGATTTGGGTGATGTAGGTCGTTATAGAATTAATAAAAAATTAAACCTTGACATCCCGATGGAAACAAAGGTTTTAACAAAACCTGATATAATTTCCATCATCAAGTTTTTGATTGATTTAAGTAATTCACGGACTGACGTGGATGATATTGACCATTTAAGTAACAGGAGGGTAAGAACCGTTGGTGAACAATTGTATTCTCAGTTTGGAGTTGGTTTGGCTCGTATGGCCCGTACCATTCGCGAACGGATGAATATTCGCGATAATGAAGTATTTACCCCAACAGATCTTATTAATGCCCGTACTTTAGCATCTGTAATCAATTCATTTTTTGGAACCAACCAGTTATCACAGTTTATGGATCAAACAAATCCATTGGCTGAAATAACTCACAAACGCCGTTTATCGGCACTTGGACCCGGTGGTTTATCGCGAGACAGAGCAGGTTTTGAAGTACGTGACGTACATTACACACATTACGGACGCCTTTGTACTATTGAAACTCCTGAAGGACCAAACATTGGTTTGATATCATCATTGTGTGTGCATGCAAAAATTAATACCCTTGGATTTATTGAAACCCCTTACCGAAAAGTGGTGGGTGGAAAAGTAGATACCAAAGGTAGTGTGATATATTTAAGTGCCGAAGAAGAAGATGGTAAAATTATTGCGCAAGCCAATGCGCAATTAGACGCGGATGGAAATTTTCAAACGAATGAAGTAAAAGCACGATTTGAAGGTGATTTCCCTATGGTTGATCCGTCTAAACTTCAGTTTATGGATGTAGCCCCTAACCAGATTGTATCTATAGCTGCATCACTTATTCCTTTTTTGGAGCATGATGATGCCAACCGCGCCTTGATGGGTTCTAACATGCAACGTCAGGCGGTTCCTTTATTTAAACCCGAATCGCCAATTGTAGGAACAGGACTTGAGAAAAAAGTAGCTACCGATTCAAGAACCCTTATGATAGCTGATGGCGAAGGTGTGGTTGAATATGTAGATGCTTCTGAAATACGTGTTCGATATATTCATACTGAAGAAATGGAATTGGCATCCTTTGGAGGCGAAGTGAAATCATATAAGTTGACAAAATTCCGCCGGACCAATCAAAACACGACCGTAAATCTTCGACCAATGGTTAGAAAAGGCCAGAAAGTGAAGAAAGGGGATGTATTGGTTGAAGGATACGCGACTCAATTGGGTGAACTGGCTTTAGGCCGAAACCTTATGGTAGCCTTTATGCCCTGGCAGGGATACAATTTTGAAGATGCGATAGTAATTTCTGAAAAGGTTGTTAAGGAAGATTATTTCACTTCCTTACACATTACTGAATATGAATTGGAAGTGCGAGACACTAAGCGGGGTGAAGAAGAATTGACCAACGACATACCAAACGTGAGTGAAGAAGCAACTAAGAATTTGGATGAAAATGGTTTGATTCGAATTGGAGCGAGAGTAAAAGAAGGAGATATATTAATTGGAAAAATTACTCCAAAAGGAGAAACAGAACCATCGCCCGAAGAAAAACTTTTACGCGCTATTTTTGGAGATAAAGCCGGGGATGTGAAGGATGCATCGTATAAAGCACCTCCAAGTACCGAAGGAATTATTGTTGACAAAAAATTATTTTCTCGTACCAAAAAAGATAAAACCTCAAAGGCTGAAGAAAAAGGTCATTTGGTGAAAATAGAAGTGGAGTATGAGAAAAATATTACCAAACTTAAATCAATCCTGATTGATAAATTATTCAGGGTTGGTAATGGTAAAACATCGCAAGGTGTTTACAATATATATGGTGAAGAAGTAATTTCTAAAGGAACCAAATTTACTCTAAAAAATATCGGAGATATTGATTTCAGTATTGTTTCCTATAATAACTGGACAACTGACAAGGAAAAAAATGAGCTTATAGTTCAAATTTTTAATAATTTCAAACTGAAGTATAACGACATTACCACCGAATTTAAGCGTAAATATTATGCTATAAGCGTTGGAGATGAATTGCCTTCAGGTATTTTGAAAATGGCTAAAGTATATATTGCCCATAAACGTAAACTTAAGGTGGGTGATAAAATGGCCGGACGCCACGGAAACAAGGGTATTGTGGCTAAAATAGTTCCTGAAGAAGATATGCCGTTTTTGGAAGATGGAACCCCGGTTGACATCGTTCTTAATCCATTGGGCGTGCCTTCGCGTATGAACCTTGGACAAATTTATGAAACCGTATTGGGTTGGGCAGGTAAGGAATTGGGGCTAAAATTTGCCACCCCGATTTTTGATGGTGCCTCCGAAAAACAAATTATAGATTATGTTGAAAAAGCCAAATTACCTAAATGGGGCTATACACATCTTTACAATGGTTTAACCGGCGAACGATTTGACCAGAAAACCACTGTAGGTGTAATTTATATGCTTAAATTGGGTCACCTGGTAGATGATAAAATGCACGCAAGAAGTATCGGACCCTATTCACTTATTACACAGCAGCCATTGGGTGGTAAAGCTCAGTTTGGTGGTCAGCGTTTTGGTGAGATGGAGGTTTGGGCTTTGGAAGCATTTGGTGCAGCCAATATCCTTCGCGAAATTTTAACTATCAAATCGGATGATATTATGGGTCGTGCCAAAGCTTATGAGGCCATAGTAAAAGGTGATAACCTCGGCGAACCCGGCATTCCTGAGTCGTTCAACGTATTGGTTCACGAATTACGTGGCCTGGGATTAGATGTAACATTTGAATAAATTTAATTATTTTTAAAAGTAAGACATGTCATTCAACAAAAAAGATTTAAGATTAAAAAGCAATTTCACCCAAATTAGAATAAGCCTGGCATCGCCCGAAATTATTCTTCAACGTTCGTTTGGTGAAGTAATAAAACCTGAAACCATCAATTATAGGTCGTATAAGCCCGAAATGGGTGGTTTGTTTTGCGAAAGGATTTTCGGTCCTGTAAAGGATTTTGAATGTCATTGCGGAAAATACAAACGTATTCGATATAAGGGTATCGTTTGCGACCGTTGTGGTGTAGAAGTGACCGAAAAGAAAGTTCGCCGTGAACGCATGGGTCACATCGAATTGGTGGTTCCGGTAGCTCATATTTGGTATTTCCGTTCATTGCCTAATAAAATTGGTTATCTGTTGGGCTTGCCAACAAAAAAACTTGATATGCTTATTTATTATGAGCGTTATGTTGTAATACAGCCGGGTATAAAAGCAGAGGATGGTGTGGAATATCTTGCTTTCTTAACCGAGGAAGAATATCTGGACATTTTGGATACCTTACCAAAAGATAATTTTTATTTGGATGATAAAGACCCTAATAAATTTATCGCCAAAATGGGCGGAGAAGCTTTATGGGAACTATTATCTCGCATAAAATTAGATGAACTTTCATATGGTTTGCGTCATCAGGCTGCCAATGAAACTTCACAGCAACGTAAGGCGGAAGCTTTAAAGCGATTGAAAGTTATCAGCAGTTTCCGCGATTCAAATTCACGATTTGAAAACCGTCCCGAATGGATGGTTTTAAAAATGTTGCCGGTTATTCCACCTGAATTAAGACCTTTAGTTCCTTTGGAAGGTGGACGTTTTGCAACGTCGGATTTAAATGATTTATACCGCCGGGTAATTATTCGTAACAATCGTTTAAAACGACTAATTGAGATAAAAGCACCCGAAGTAATTTTAAGAAACGAAAAGCGAATGCTTCAGGAATCGGTGGATTCACTTCTTGATAATACCCGCCGTGCCAACGCTGTAAAATCAGAGGGAAACCGACCTTTAAAATCCTTAAGCGATATGCTGAAAGGAAAACAGGGGCGATTCCGTCAAAACCTTTTGGGAAAACGGGTTGACTATTCAGGGCGTTCGGTTATTGTTGTTGGACCGTGGTTAAAGTTACATGAGTGTGGTTTACCAAAAGGGATGGCTGCTGAATTATTTAAACCATTTATTATTCGCCGCCTTATTGAACGTGGTGTTGTAAAAACGGTAAAATCTGCCAAGAAAATTGTGGATAGAAAAGACCCTGTGATATGGGAAATTCTTGAAAATATATTGAAAGGTCACCCTATTATGTTAAACAGGGCTCCTACTTTGCACAGATTGGGAATCCAGGCTTTCCAACCAAAATTGGTAGAAGGGAAAGCCATTCAATTACACCCTTTGACCTGTACAGGATTTAATGCAGATTTCGACGGTGATCAAATGGCGGTACACGTTCCGTTGGGACATGCGGCTATTTTGGAAGCTCAAATTTTGATGCTTGCACCGCATAATATTTTAAACCCAGCCAATGGTGCACCTATTGCCGTTCCTTCACAGGACATGGTTTTGGGATTGTATTACATGACTAAAATAAGGAAAGGTACCAAAGACCACCCAATGAAAGGTGAAGGAATGACGTTTTATTCGGATGAAGAAGTAACCATTGCTTTTAACGAAGGAAAAATTGATTTGCATGCTTCTATCAAAATCAAAACTGTCGTTCTTGAAAACAAAGAATTAGTTACTAAAATAATTGAAACCGGAGTTGGAAGGGTATTATTTAACCAGTTTGTTCCAAAAGAAGTAGGATTTATTAATACTGTTTTAACCAAAAAATCATTGCGTGATATAATTGGTGATTTGGTAAAAACCACCGGTATAGCTGTGACAGCCGAGTTTTTGGATAATATAAAAGACCTTGGTTTCAAATTTTCATTCAAAGGGGGATTGTCGTTTAACATTGCCGATATACCTGTACCCGATGAAAAAGATAGTTTGGTAGCTTCAGCCAAAAAAGAGGTTGAAGAAGTTTGGAGCAATTATAATAATGGATTTATAACCAACAACGAGCGGTATAATCAGGTAATTGATATCTGGACTCGTGTTAACTCTAAAGTTTCAGATGCACTTATCAAAAAACTAACGGCAGATAATCAGGGATTCAACCCGATATTTATGATGTTGGATTCTGGAGCGAGGGGTAGCAAAGAACAAATACGTCAGTTAGGCGGAATGAGGGGATTGATGGCAAAACCACAAAAGAAAGTTGGTGGTGGCGGAGGTGAAATTATTGAAAATCCGATCTTATCAAATTTTAAAGACGGACTTTCTGTTTTAGAATATTTTATTTCTACACACGGTGCCCGTAAGGGTCTGGCCGATACGGCTTTGAAAACGGCTGATGCGGGTTACTTAACACGTCGTTTGCATGATGTAGCGCAGGATGTTGTAATTTCTATAGAAGATTGCCAAACATTACGCGGTATTGAAATGACCGCTTTAAAAGATAATGAAGAGGTTGTAGAATCCTTATACGAACGAATCTTAGGCCGTTCATGTCTGTATGATATTCATAATCCGTTAACGGGTGAACTTATTTGTACAGCAGGTGCCGAACTTTCGGAAGATATTTGTGAGTTGATAGAAAATTCGCCGATTGAAACGGTTGAAATTCGTTCGGTACTTACCTGTGAATCTAAAGCCGGAGTTTGTGTAAAATGTTATGGAAGAAATCTTGCATCAGGTCGTGTGGTTCAAAATGGAGAAGCAGTTGGGGTTATTGCAGCCCAATCTATTGGTGAACCGGGAACACAGCTTACTCTTCGTACTTTCCACACCGGTGGTGCTGCATCAGGTATTGCCTCCGAGTCCACGTTATTTGCCAAATTTGGCGGCAGAGCTGAATTTGATGGAATAAAAACTGTAAAAACAACCGAGGACGACGGCTCAGAAATTACGGTTGTAATAGGTCGTTCAGGCGAAGTAAAGATAATGGATGCCAATGAAGCCGACCCTATTATTACCATGAACATTCCTTATGGAGCTCATTTATTAATAAAAGACGGTCAAAAAATTACCAAAGGAGATTCAATATGTAAATGGGATCCGTTTAACGCGGTAATTGTAAGTGA
>CAYHCM010000115.1:0-11139 GCA_964355045.1 uncultured Chitinophaga sp.
CCATACGCCATCATTGGCACCTACATACAAGCGCGATAAGGTATCATTCTCTGAAAGTTTGATTGCGGTATTGAATGGCGCATTAATATAGGTACCTTTAGGGTCAAGTTGTAATGTTCCATCTTCAAATTTATATCTGACTATTCTGTTATCAAGTATATGTCCAAATGCTGAACCTTTATTTTGTGACCTTCCTATATTACCAAAATAGCCTTCTACTATAAAACTGGATCTGTTTTTTGTGGAAATTTCACAGCGGAAACCGTCACCTCCATAAATTGGGTATGCGCGTTTTTTTTCTGTACCAATCTTGTTTATATATAGTGTACCGTTATCCTGCGTTCCTCCAATAATATCGCCATCAGCACTGGCTGCAATCCCATAAAATTGGGTAACATTAAAACCAATGTTGTATTCTGACAGCATAGTAAATTTATCATTTATAGATCGGTAAACCCCACCATCGCACCCAACATACATGCGCATCGGGCTGGAAACAGTATCAAATGTAATCCAATGTTGATCGGCGTGGGTTCCGTTATAAACTCTGGTAGCGCCCAATGATTCAGTCCATTCGGCCATTACTACAGCACCCATAAAAACCCGCTTTTTATCACGCGGATGAACGGCAACACACAGGTCATAATCACCCTGTCCACCGGCACCCTGATTTAATGGGTTAAATATTTTACTTCCGGCAGGTACTATCAAATTAAAAGTTGCTCCACCATCGGTTGATTGAAACAAGCCTCCAAAATTATTACTAGGAAAACCTGCGGTGGAACCCAAAACATATACATAATTAGGATCCTGAGGCGAAATACCTATTACTAATCGGTTGAAACCTCCCGTGATTGTAATTCCTGTAGCGGCGACATAACTTCCGCTAACGGTTGGGGTTGTGGACCGGTAAATTTTATTCCCCATATAGGCTAATACTGTTCCATTGGATGCAACTTTAACATCGCGGCACGAACCGGTAAAAACATTTTTCCAGGTTGCTCCTTCATCATCTGAATATTTTAAATTTGTGTTGGTTCCGGCATACGCCACATTTTTATCAGGTGCCGAGGCCATTGAATTTACCTGATTAAATGAAAGGGTAGTGCTTAGTTGGGTAAAGGTTTTGCCATCTGTAGATTTAAAAATTCCTTCGCCGGGAAATGAAGATCCTTCATTATCGCCACCACCGCCAAATGACCCGGCGTTTTCGCCTGAGCCAAAGTAGATGGTTCCGTTTATGGTTTGGCAAGAACTTTGAAATGCCAAGGTTGGCAAGGCATCATCCAATGCCGACCATGAACCTGCTCCATTAGTTGATTTAAATATTCCGCCCGAAACACCCGCAGCATATAAGGTATTAGGGTTTTTCCTGTCAATCAGAATAGTTCGGCATCTTCCGCCTACATTATCCGGACCCGATTCTTCCCAAATCAATGGAAAACCTGCTTTGTGCAATCTCATGGACGATAGCTGATTTTTAGCAGCTACCACATCGGCCATGTTTATAAGGCCGGTATTTTGATTTGCTTTCATTTTATAAAGCATTTCCAAACCCTTTGAAGAGGTAAATTGCTTTTTACTCATGAAATTTTCGTCTGTATAATATCCTTTTTTGGAATTTACCGCGAAAAATATTGAACCTGCCACAATTACAAATCCAACTGAAAATAGTATTATTTTTTTCATTTTTATTATTTTATTAATTTTTTTAAACGTGTTTTATTCTCAATTTCTGTATCCCGCTAATTATCGGGGTTTGTTATTTATTTCTTCTAAATATGTTTTTCGGCATGGTATGATGATCGCACCATAGGCCCTGATTCTACTATTTCAAATCCCTTGCTCAATCCTGCTTCTCTATATATGTCAAATTGCCAAGGCAATACGTACTCTGCAACTTTTAAGTGCATTTTTGATGGTTGCAAATATTGACCCACCGTCATTACATCGCATCCATGCGCTACCAAATCATCCATTATTTCAAAAACCTCATCTTCTGTTTCACCCAACCCTACCATTATTCCGCTTTTGGTTCTTAATCCATATTCTTTCGTTTTTTTAATCTGTTCAAGGCTGCGTTCGTATTTGGCTTGTGGTCGCACACTTTTGTAAAGTCTTTTTACAGTTTCCATATTATGCGAAATCACTTCAGGTTTCTCATTGCACACACGATGCAGCGCATCCCAGTCAGCTCTAAAATCAGGTATCAGCGTTTCGATGGTAATTCCCGGATTAAGTAATTTTATCAATCTGATTGTGTCAGCCCATACTCTGCTTCCTTTGTCATTTAGCTCATCACGGTTTACAGATGTAATTACACAATGTCTCAACTTCATGAGTTTAACCGATTCGGCTACCCTCATGGGTTCATCCAAATCATATTCAGTAGGCAGGCCGGTAGCCACAGCGCAAAAAGAACATGAACGGGTACATACATTACCAAGTATCATTAATGTGGCCGTTCCTGCGCCCCAGCACTCACCCATATTAGGGCAATTACCATCCTGACAAATTGTATGCAATTTGTTTTCGCGTACAATTTTTTTAACTCCAATATAGTTTGAACCTGTTGGTAATTGTATTTTTAACCAATCAGGTTTTATTCTCTGTCGGGGTTGCTCTAACGTTGGTAATTCTATCATTGGCTAAACCGCAAATATATTTTTATAACTTCGTATCAACAAGAGTGTTTATCTTTAATTTTTTGAGGTTCTTTTTCCTAAAAACAGCTTGAGATAAACTCCTTCACGGACACTTTTATTTTTGGCAAAAGCCATTACAGGCAGGCCTTTGTTAAAATATTCCATATAAAATCCTGCTTCAAGTCGTTTGGGAAAATTGGTGTAATACCCCCAGGTAAATCCAATACCGCCCGTAATTGAAATGCCGGTTTTGTATTCTAGTTCGTTCCAACCTATTCTGTTATCTGAATATCCTGCAATTCGTGTTTTATCGGTATGAATGGCAGGATTATATTTTTCAGCTATTAACTTTTCATAGCCGAATGCATCGGGATAAATTAGGTTTATATAAACCGGCTTTAAAAAACCTAAGGCCACACCACCGCCAAATACAACATCAATTCCTATGCGCTGTGCATCTGAAAAATCTGTAATTTTATGACTTAAGCAATAATTCATTTTTAAAATGGCTGTCTTATTTAATTTTCCAAACACAAAAGGTGTAGGATTATTTACTTCCTTATTAAAAGTTTTGGTTTCCTGAGGATGATGATAAGTAGCAAACTCAATGTCAAACTGTTTTCCAAAACCTTTGGCTGCTTCAAATTTATTTTGATAAACAACTCCTAATCCTGAAGATTTGTACATTATACCCCCGTAAAATGACCGCTCAGTCAATTGTCCTTTTGCCAAAACAAAGAAAAACAAGGAGGGTATAATTATTGACTTGCGAATCATTTTGATTGTAAAATTAATATTAATTTTGAGAATCTATATACAGAGATACAACAATGACTAAAATTTCGGAAATAAGTTACCAGGGAAATTTACGAGCGGTGTCGAGGCATTTACAATCGGGAGTAAAAATAACAACGGATGCCCCTACCGATAATCATGGGCGGGGAGAGGCTTTTTCGCCAACCGACCTTGTTAGCACAGCATTGGGAAATTGCATGATTACCCTGATGGGAATTACAGCCAATAGTCATGATATACCACTTGGAAAAATAAATGCTTCAATTCATAAAATAATGGATAATAACCCACGGCGGATAAAAGAAATCATAGTAGAAATGAGTATAGAGGATAAACAATTGACCGATAAACAAAAGCAACTGCTTGAATATGCTGCCAAAAATTGTCCTGTTGCAAAAAGTTTATCGAATGAAACTATTCAAACATTAAGTTTTGAGTATTATTGAGAGGAAGAAATTTTTGGTAAAAAAAAATCCGGATAATTTCTGAAATCCGGAATTAAAGAAAAAACAGGCTTTATTAAATAATAAAACCTAAATAACCATATCGCAGGAATCAGGATGAATAATTAAGTTCATTTAATTAAAAACGAAATTACATCTTCATTCCGGGACACTTATCTTTTCTACCGATGCCGCCTGATTTACAAGAGGCCACTCCAATACAGAGTGCTAAAATTGCTAATAAAATAACATTCTTAAACTTCATAATTTTTTAATATTAGTGCAAAGTAAAACAATTATTGACTTATTAGGTAACGAAACCTTCAGGCATTTTATTGGGGAGCATATAAAAGATGATGTAAAAAAACTGGCTTTAGGTTCAAACAAGTACAAGGGCATTGATATAAAAGCCTTATCAACACTGATTGCATTGTATCAAAAAGCCCGATTAAAATTACCTGAACATTACACGGTTTTGGCGGCACTGAATGATAAAAGTTATGAGCAATCAACCTCCGAAGCGGTTGCAAATTATAAAGCCGTCATAATGCAGGTAAATAACAAACACATCATAAATATAAGCGGTGGCATTGGGATTGACGATTGGGCTATGGCTAAATATGCATCCCATATTGATTCGTGTGATAAGGATGAAGACATACATAATATGGCCGTTTTTAATATCAATTTATTTAATATTCAAAATATAAAAAGACATTTAGGAGATGGTATCGGATTTGTAAAAGAACATGAACCGGTTGATATAATTTATGCCGATCCCGACCGCAGACCTAATACCGGCAGAATGTTCAGGATTGAAGACAGTGAGCCGGATATCTTTTCCAATATGGCATTATTGTTGGGAAAAGCAGAGGAGGTTTGGATTAAAATTTCGCCCATGGCCGATATTACTTATCTTGAAAAATCATTTCCGTTTTTAAATAAACTTTATGTAATAGCCTGGTTGGGTGAGGTTAAAGAAATTTTGATTTGTTGCAAAAAAATTAAAACTAACCAAATACTGAAAGCAGCAGTAAATATTGGTTCCAAAGAAATTTATTATTTTGAAAAACAAAAACTAATGGCGCCATTGGCGAGATCGGAATATTCGAATTCAGGAATATATTTATACGAACCTAACCGCGCCATAATAAAGGCTGGCTTATGCTATGAATATGCCCAATCTTGTGGCTTAAAAATGTTAGCTCCGCAAAGCCTTTTTTTTATTTCTGATTTATTAATAGAAAATTTTCAAGGCCGGAGATTTGAAGTGATAGAAAGAATATGGTACAAACCCAGAGTGATTAAGGATTACCTTAAAACACTAAAAATTATTCAGGCTAATATTACGATTCGAAATTTCAGGGAAACGACAGATGAATTGAGAAAACGATTCAGATTAAACGATGGGGGAAATCACTATTTGTGTTTTACAACCGATAATGAAGAGGTAAGCTGGTTGTACCATTGCAGGCAAATTTAAAATTCCAAAAAAATAAAATTTCAAGCATCAAATTCCAAAAATCCTTTAAAGATTAGAATCCATTTGGTTCCTGGAATTTGGAATTTGGTTCTTGGTTCTTGTTCTTGGGATTTGTAATTTGGGATTTGTAATTTGTAATTTGTAATTTACTCCCTACCCCTTATTGGCCTTGATAATATATTTTTCAAGGGCGGTAACCATACTCGGCGATTCGGGCGTTGGGGCGGGGATATTATTAATAAGTCCTGCTTCGCGAATAGCCTCATCGGTAGTAGCGCCAAACCCGGCAATACGGGTGTCGTTTTGTTTAAAATCAGGAAAATTATCAAACAACGATTTTATATCGGCAGGGCTAAAGAAAACAATTACATCATAATAAACATGAGCCAGATCGCTCAGATCTGAAGTGATTGTTTTGTAAAATATGGCTTCCTTATTTTGAATATTATGGTCTCTTAAAAAATCGGGAATTGTATTTTTGCGAATGTCTGAACATGGAAAGAGATAATTTTCGTGAGCATGTTTTTTTATTTCTGCCAAAAATTCCTTTTCAGTGCCTTTGCCATAAAAAACTTTTCGTTTTCTAAGGACCGTGTATTTTTGGATATAAAGCGAAATTCCTTCATTGATGCAAAAATATTTCATCGTTATTGGAATATCTACTTTCAATTCTTCAACCACCCTGAAAAAATTATCTACCGCATTGCGCGAATTAAGAATGATGGCAGTATGATCAAGAATGTTAACTTTAATTCTTCGTAAATCTTTGCCCGGAATTGGGTCAAGTTCAATAAATGGACGGAAATCAAGTTTCAAATTCAATTTATCAGCAATCGAGTGATAGATTGTTTTTTTGTCGCCGGGATTGGGCTGGGAGATCAGAATGCTTTTTACTTTCAATTTATATGACCTCTAATATTTAATTAATAAAAGATATCCTTACCAATTTTAATAAAAACTAATAATGGTATCAATTCCAGCCCGCAAAAATACAGAATATTGTAAAAAATTGAACCAACAAAAAATTGTGAAAATAATTGAAGATACTTAAAGGTACGGAACACGAGGTAAGAAGCAATTATTACCACAAAAACCATCACTAATATTGAATGCCATTCGGGGTACTGTATATAGTAAATAGCCATGAACAATGGCAGCGAAATGAGACTGGCAAAGTAACCAAGGCTGATTGTACATTTTACCAATAATACCGCAAGGTCATTAATTTGTAAAATATTTAAAGTTAGATACTGAAAGAAGAATTTGCAGAGATAAATAATGGATACCAGAAAAAATAAAAGGATAAAGAACAATAAATTATTATCAACAAATCTAAAGTCGGTGCCTTTTAAAAAATAAAAAGTCCATAATGCAATAATAAGATTGTGAACTATAAGACCTATAAGCTGGTGAATATTAAATTCATAAAACGACCTATCGGTGGCTTGCCCCAGCAATCCAAAATTTAAAAATCCTAATATGGATTGGTCGTGTTTTTTTTCATTTATTTTCCGGTTTAAACCAGCCAAAAAAAAAGTAATGCAACACGCTATAAATACCCATAGCTCCCTTGTTTGGTTTCTGGTTTTTGATTGTGGTATTATTATTTCAGAAACCGAAGTATCTTTAACCCGAATGGTATCTTTAATTATTGTTTCAATTTGGCTCGTAACAGGTTTAATTTGGGAACTATCTCTTTTGGATATGTTGTTTGAATCGGCCTCGGGAGCTGACTGAAGTAATAGAAATATGTATAATAGTATTCCCAAGATTTTTTTTAAAAATAATTAATTAAACCAAAATGCACTTTTGTATTTTTAAAGTCAATAGGATTGTATTTTGATTTACCCAAAGCAACACTAATATTAAAAATACCCGCTCCGGTTTCCAGATTTATGCCACCTCCAAAACCATACGGCAAGTCCGACTCTATTTTATTTGGCCGGCTACTTTTATCCATATAATACGCTGCATTTCCAAACACCTTTAAAAACGAATATTCTGACAGCAAATATCGCACTTCCATATTAAAAATGGTCAACGAATTGGCAAATAAGGATTGTTCATTAAATCCCTTGAAAGTACTGTTGCCGCCAAAACGGTAAAGTTCATTGAAATATACGGTTGGGGTAATAAAATGATAGCCGTTTAATTCATTAAAAAGCACAATTCGCTTTGAAAGTGAAAATGCATTTGCAACATTATATTGAAACAATAATTGATAGGAAACCAGTTGAGTAGAATCGTAAACGGTAAAGTATGAATGTGAAGGTGCATCATAAAACTTTACATCCTTTATTAATCTGTCTTTTTCTATTTTTCGCTTAAAAACCGAAGAGGTCAGGTGTGCCATAAATCCTTTGGTAGGGCTTATTGGATTATTAAAAGTACTGGCTTTATAGGCTAATCCGTATCGTTGAGTTTGCATAGCGGTAAGCTCACCCAATTTTCGGCTTTGCCTAATTTTATTGGTGTCAACCGACAATAAAAAGGTATTTTTTTGCTCATAAAAAACATTAAAATTATCCAATCCTGAAAAAATATATTGGGCGCTAATGCCAAATTTTGTTTCAGTATATATAGTATCGTATTTTAAAAATCCGGCTGATAAATCTGTTCCTATCGGTTGGTTTAATAAATAAGGTAAAGCTACACCAACGCTTAGCGATTGGCTCCTTGCCTGAAAACTTTGCCAATCGGCTTTAACTCCTTTTCCACTCCCTCTAAGGTTTTTAAAATCAAGATGAAATTCGCCGGTTACCAAAAGTTTTGTTTCGCCGGGTACTCCTGTATTTGGCGCAAATCCAATCAATCCGTCCAAACGGTCGGTTTTTCGTTTTTTGAGGTTTAATAAAACGATGGCTTTACGGCCTACAAAAAAAACCTGCGGTCGGCTTATCACCGATGTAAAAGGCAACTTTATAAGTTTGTCATTAATTTTAGAAACAACAGTTTCATTATACGGCTGACCGGGTTTAAAGCCCAAATAATTATAGAGAAATTGTTTGCTCAAACCGGCTTCACCATACAAAGCAAGGGTATCAAAGGTTATTAATATATTTTTTTCAAAAAAAAGTGAACCATGTATTGTATCATTTCGGATAACTAATGAATCCCAGTAAAAATAAGCAAAAGGGTATCCGTTGGTTTCAAAAAAATTAATCGTTTGAATCATGGATTTTTTTAATGGGTCAATGGCTGCAGGGCCTTTTGTTGATTGGTCAAACCCAAATTGCTTAACTAAGGGTTTGGGTAAATATTTATAATTTATTTGTCCCCAGTTAAATTGATTTCCTTTATAAATTTTTACAAAGGCCGTATCATTTTTAAATAATATCTCATCTGCCGAAGCGGTGAGAAACCCTTTATTCATTAGCTGTGTTACAATTTTATTGGCTTGCATTTCAGCCGCCGCCAAGTCGGTAACCTGTTTTTCAAATAAAATATTTTTGGGTAATGAATCTTTTAAAAAAAATACCAATTTATTTTGGGCTATCAGATTTAGTGAAAAACCTAAGGGTATAAATAAAAATATTAAAAGTCTTAACATTCGACGTTTGCAGAAGTAACGATTATTGGACTTCCTATAATATTGGCCTTCAAAAGTAAGGATTAAAACTTGGAAGAAATGTTTTTGAGTTTTTGAATGGAGTAAATTCTACCCTTAATTTTATCACAACTTATTTTTATTTAATATTAAATTTGAAAAAAAATATGCTGATGAAAAACACATTTTCAAGCTTACTAATATTTTTAATTTTCTCTTTCGTTATTTCTTCATGCAAAAAGGATCCGCCAATTCCACCCTTCAGGTTTTATCAAGGACAAGGAATTCTTTCTGTTGGTCAAAGTGGATTGTTTTATTTTGATAAAGATTCATTACCTATTGAAATAAAATTTGTTAAAGTAATAAGTGATTCACGCTGTCCCATAGGTTTTATATGTAAATGGCAAGGTGAAATTGTTGCAGAAATTTTGATTAATAAAACGCATACCTTTAGAATTGCATCAGAAGAAATGAACGAAAAACCTGTATATTATTTAGGTAAACATATAACGATTGAAAGTGCAACACCTTACCCCATTGGGCATGATAAAATAAAAGAAAACGAATATAAAATTGAATTTAATATTTCAAAATAGGTATTAATAATCACTCATTTTACACCTTCCTTCCGACCATTTTTTCCAATTCCAGCATTTCATCTCTTAGCCTTGCGGCTTCAATAAAATCAAGGTCTTTGGCAGCTTTCATCATGCGGCTTTTGGTGGTGGCTAAAAGTTTTTCAAGTTCGGGTTTGGCTAAATATTGAATAACAGGGTCGGCAGCCAGGCTGATGGTTTCACTTTCTATATAGGCCTTTGATGAAGCTCCGTAATGCGGCTGTCCGTCCCGTTCTATAAGGTCTTCTATCGTTTTAATAATAGTAGTTGGGGTAATACCATGTTTGGTATTGTATAAAATTTGTTTAGCCCGACGGCGGTCGGTTTCTTCAATGGTTTTGCGCATACTTTCCGTCACTTTATTGGCATACATAATTACTTTGCCCCTTACGTTTCGGGCTGCCCGGCCTATGGTTTGGGTAAGGCTTCGCTGGCTTCGCAAAAAGCCTTCTTTATCGGCATCCAATATGGCTACCAACGAAACTTCCGGTAAATCCAAGCCTTCGCGCAACAGATTTACCCCAACCAATACATCAATATTTCCCAGCCTCAGGTTTTTTAATATTTCTACCCTATCCAAAGTTTTTACTTCACTATGAATATAGGTGGCGCTGATACCAAGGTTTCTTAAATATTTATCCAATTCCTCCGCCATGCGTTTGGTTAATGTTGTTACCAATATCCGGTCACCCATTTTTACCCTTAAATCTATTTCATCCAATAAATCGTCCACCTGATTGGTGCAGGGACGTATTTCAATTTCAGGGTCTAATAAGCCTGTTGGACGAATTACCTGTTCAACCACAATTCCATCGCTTAGTTGAATTTCATAATCAGCCGGGGTGGCACTTATATATATAGCCTGACTTTTCATCATTTCAAATTCATCAAATTTCAAAGGCCGGTTGTCCATAGCAGCCGGGAGTCTGAAACCATACTCTACCAAATTTTGCTTTCTACTGCGGTCTCCTCCATACATTCCTCTTACTTGCGGAAGTGTAACGTGACTCTCGTCAACCACCATCAAATAATCTTTTGGAAAATAATCCAATAAACAAAACGGGCGTTGGCCAACTTCCCGCCTATCCATGTATCGGCTGTAGTTTTCAATCCCGCTGCAATAGCCCAATTCGCGTATCATTTCCAAATCAAAATTTGTGCGTTCTTCAATGCGTTTGGCTTCCAAATGTTTTCCAAGAGATTTAAAATAATCAATCTGTTTTACCAAATCATCCTGAATATCGCGAATGGCGGCCTGCATACTATCGCGGTTGGTTACATAAATATTGGCCGGATAAATTGCCATGTCTTCCATTTTGTCCATCGTTTTTCCGGTCATTGGGTCAAACGAACTGAGCTCTTCTATTTCATTTCCAAAAAATGAAACCCGAAATGCATAATCTTCATACGCCAAAAATATGTCCACATTATCGCCGTTTACCCTGAAGGTTCCGCGCTTAAACTCAATGGTGGTGCGGCTGTAGAGGCTTTCGACCAACGCATATAAAAAAACATTTCGTGCTATTTTTTGCCCAACCGAAATACGGACAATACTTTTTTCATAATCATATGGATTTCCTGCACCATAAATACAGGAAACCGAAGCCAC
>CAYHCM010000116.1:0-3361 GCA_964355045.1 uncultured Chitinophaga sp.
CATAGTTCGGAAAAATTCCAACAAGCAAAAAGTTTCATTATACAGAAACTTTAATTTACTTTTGCATAGACAATAAATCACAGCTTGGACAAATTATTCGAAATAATTATTCTTTAAGAAGCATTTGAATTCTTAGAAAAACTTGATAAAAAGCATAGTGAGAAAATTTTATACAATATTCGTAAATCTCAGACCGAACATGACCCGGAACTATTTAAGAAACTTAGTGACGATATTTGGGAGTTCCGGACATTATATCAAGGATTAAAGTACCGTTTATTTTCATTCTGGGACAAGACGGAAAGTGAAAATACATTTGTAGTATCAACGCATGGAATAATAAAAAAGCAAAGCAAGGTGCCTTTTGAAGAAATTGAGAAGGCAAAACGCTTGCGAACTGAATATTTTGAACTAAAGAAAAAACGTAACAAGAAATGAAAACATATACATTAGATGAAGTACAAGATAAACTTATTGGGAAAGTTGGGACACCCAACCGTGACATGTTTGAGTATGAGTTACAAATGGACTTAATTGGGAAAGCTATAAAGCAGACCCGACTTGAAAGACATATGACTCAAGACGAACTTGGAAAACTCATTGGAGTTCAGAAAGCTCAGATTTCAAGATTGGAAAGTAATGCAAGTAATGTGACAATTGACACACTTATGAGAGTTTTTAAAGCATTAAAGGCTAAAGTAAAATTGCAAGTAGAATTACCGAACCTTAATATTCAAGTTGGATAAAGACTACGGCACACACGGCATACCAGAAAGGCACATCTCGCGTTTCCGTAGAAAGTTTTTTAAATGTTTGGAGTTTGCGTTTCGCTGGAAACCTTTGTTGTAGAAGTCGCCCTTCTGGTATGCCCAAGCGTTAAAACTGTATCTCCGTCAATTGGCAACAGAGTAAGGAATTGGGTAAAAGAAGAGAATTTCTGTGCGCCTGTTTTCCTTCTGCATTTCTTCAGTGCAAACCACGTTGTATTCGCATTTATTTAAAAGTTGAGTTTCACCAAAACTTCTTAAAATAAATCTATCGTTAGAAACACCTTTTGAAACTAAATAATCAGCTATTGATTTTGAGCGTTTTTGAGTCAATGCCATGTTATAATCGGCCGTACCACGGCTATCTGAATGTGAAGAAACTTCCAACCTGATTTCAGGGTATTTATTTAAAATGGCAATTAACGAATCCAACGGTTTTTCCATTTCATGTGTAATGGTATATGCATTCAATTCAAAATAAATTAGGGTAATTTGATCTTTAATAGAGGGATGAGGTGAATTGTTGAAAGGGGTATCAATTTCGCCTGAGTCTGCCACATATATTGAATTAATATGGAATCCTGACGCTGTGTGATAGTTAGCAATGAACTGACCAAAGCTATCAAAAGACAACAAAAATAAAAGGAAAGAAACAGCTAAAAATTTCAAAGGCGTTCTCATAGTGATTGTAAATAAGGCTACAAAGGTGAGAAGATAGATTTAATCTGCTGTTGTATAACTCTGGTAAAATTTTATAATATTCACACCTGATAAGAGCTTCCTTAAACCAAATATTTTTTAGTCGGTTTTAGGATCCGGAGTATCTTTTGGCTTTTTGGTTTCTTTAAAAAACTTAAGATTATACGTAAAAGTCAACATAAAATAGCGCTGCAAAATAGTGGTTCTAACATCCTCATAGTAGGTTTCGGTGGTATTGCGGGCAATGCTGTTATTTTGTTTCATAATATCAAACACACTCAATCGCAAATCGGCTTTTTTGTCTTTTAAAAATTTGTAACCAACCGCTGCACTCCAAAGCAAAAAGTTTTGGTTGTAATTGGCCGAAAGACCTTTATAATACTGATGGCTAAGGTCGGTTTGAAGAACCAATCCTTTCCATGGATTAGCCTGAATTTTAAATTTTGTGTTTTGATTAATAAAACTGCTGTTCAATTGTTTTTGGAGGGTATTTGTTATGGTACTATAATTGGTATTGGATGAAAGGGTAAAATCCCATTTAGTATTTATATTACTGGTAATGGCTACCCCCAAACTTCCGTTTGAGCTATTGGCATAATTCAGTTTTTCATTAATCAAAGCCGGTGTTCTGTTAACAGAGCCACCAAGATTAAGGTTTAATTTTGATTTCAATTTATTAACCGGAAATGAATAATTTACGAATGTTCTCAGATTGTAATATCCGTCAAGGTTAAACGGTTTTGATATTTGGGAACCTTTTGTTAAAACAATTCCCGGGGCAATAAGGGTATCAAACGGAGCAATGAAGGTGCTGTTTACTATAAAATTTTTGGTAATGGTAGCACCAAGCAATGCAAAAAAAGCAGTATTTTTTTTGGTATCAATGGAGGTATAACGAAAGTTCAGATTATTTTGCCAGTCTTGTTTCAGGTCGGGGTTTCCGGTGGTTAGTAATAATGGATTTTTATTATTAATAACTTCCTGAAGTTGGTCGGCCGAAGGGGCATTGTTGGAACTGTAATAACTTATTCTTAAATTTTTTTGCAAGGTAAATTTATATTGAAATGAGGCATTTGGAAGTATGCTAAAAAAAGATTTTTGTAATGTGTAATCAGAAGGAAATTGTTGAACATTTTTAAGCTGAGCCAACTGAAATGCTACACCACCATTAAAATTCCACTTTTCTATTTGGTAGCGATAACTTGAGCCTAAAGCGTGTGAAATATATTTTGTATTAAACGTGTTGGATAGCGAACTATCCAAAGTTTCCGAATAAACAGGGCTTGAAATGGTGAAGGTATTTTTCTTTGAATCGTATTGGTTGAAATTGGCAGAGTAGGTAAAAAGCACCTGACTTTTGGAATTAATAGGTTCCGAATACGAAATATTTGATGAAAGCACAAACCCTACTTTATCCAAATCGGCGGTTTGATTAATGGTATCGGATAACAGCGAATCATTGTTTTGGCGGGTGAAATAATAAAGCTGACTATTGCCCATATTGCTGTTATATCCGGGATTGATATTGGCCGAAAGTGACCTTCCTTTTTTAGCAAATGAATGTTTAAATAATAAGGGGGTTGAAAAATTTAAGCCTTCCAAATTGGTTTTATAACTATTATTCACCCCGCTCAAAGAAGAACTTAATAATCTGTTTTCACCGGCCATTTTACTATTTCCCTTGTTATATTGGTACGATAGCCGTGGCTGAAACATAAGGGAATTAGCAGAATTTATTTTCCACTCAAATTTCAGGTTCATTCGATGGTTTGTATTTTTTGTTTGCGAAATATTGTTTTCCGCATAGGTTATTCCTTCATTTTCATTGCTAATAAACTGTCGGAAAAGATTACTTATCGAATTATTTTTAGTATAATTTAAAAAATAGCTTCCTG
>CAYHCM010000116.1:3461-11036 GCA_964355045.1 uncultured Chitinophaga sp.
CGGAAAAGATTACTTATCGAATTATTTTTAGTATAATTTAAAAAATAGCTTCCTGAAAAATCTATCTTTTTCCAACTGTTGGCATAATTAATTCCAAAAGCATGCGTGGTAGAAATTCCGTTTTTTTGATCCACCAAAAAATTATTGGCATCATTTCCTCCGCCTTGTTGCCTGCTTCCACCTCTATTGGTTCCGGCTGATGCCGCACTTCCGCTTTGCCCTAAGGGTCTGCGGTTTCCGCCACCTGAGGAACTGCTCATTACTCCTACTAAATCTTCGGATGAAAAATTTTGTTCGTTCACATTATTGGTATTGGCTAATATGGTAATCCGGCGTTTGTCTTTAAAAAAATTAATACTCATGCCACCTTTATATTTATCCTCATAGCCATATCCCGAATAGGTTTTTCCAAAAATTCCGTTTTTGAACTGAACTTTAGTAATAATGTTTATGGTTTTGGAAGTATTGCCATCATCAAAACCCGTCAACTGGCTTTGGCTGCTTTTTTGGTCAAACACCTGAATTTTATCTATTACCTCAGCGGGAATATTTTTTAAAACCGCACTTGGGTCATCCCCAAAAAATGGTTTTCCATCCACCAATACTTGTTTTATATCTTCGCCACCCGATTTTAGCTTTCCATCTTCCGAAGTTACACCGGGCAGTTTGGTTACCAAATCTTCGGCCGTGGCATCAGGGTTGGTTTTAAAAGCGCCGGCATTGTATTGGGTGGTATCGCCTTTTTGCTCGGCCATTTTTGTTTGTCCGGTTACGGTAGCCTCATTTAGCGAAGCCGATTTTTCTAATAAAATCAATGTTCCCATTATAAGCGGCTTATCGGTTATTTGCTTATTGAAATACAAATCATTAAAACCGATGTACGAAATTTTAATAATAATGAATCCGGGTTTTAGGTTATCTATTTTAAAAAAACCGGTTTCATCCGTGGTGCTTCCTTTTATAAAAACCGAATCTGAATTTAAAACTCTTACAGTGGCTGCCAGCATTGGTTTATTGGTTTTGTCAGTTATATTTCCTTCTATTGAAAGGGATTGTGCTTGTGAAATAACGCATGAAGCAGTTACTAAAAACAGTAGAAAAAAAAGATTTTTGGATTTGTGAAATAGAAAGGAAACAGGTTTTCTCATTAAATAAAATAGGGGGAAGTAAATTATTTATTAGTATGAATTATTTGCTTACGTTAAATGGTCCGGACTTTCGATCCGTGGTTTAAAATCTGTGCAAAGGTAGTTGGAAAACTATTAGGTAATGGAAAGTTGGTTTTTGTAATAAGTAATTCCTTGTGTCAATCGCAAGTATGTTTACAATATATTCAAGATTCCTTTTTCAATTTCTTTTGTTCCATCGGAGTAATGATGAAATTGTTCATTAATTAAACGATAAAGACTTTCCCTTTGCTGATTCATTAAATTGTCCGCCATGGTAAACTAAATTACCATTCACAAAAGTATGAGTTAATTTGGTTTGAAAGCATGTGCCGGCTAATGGCGACCATCCGCATTTGTATAAAATATTTTCTTTGCTCACTATCCAAGGAGAGTTTAAATCAATCATTATTAAATCAGCAAAGTAACCTTCTCGGATAAACCCTCTTTTTTCGATGCGATAAAGTGTCGCCGGGTTATGACACATTTTTTCGGCAATTTTTTCTAAACTAATAAGTCCTTGATTGTAAAATTCAAGCATGATGTTAAGTGAATGCTGAATCATTGGCGCACCTGACATGGATTGAAAATAGGGCTTTTGTTTTTCTTCTAACGTATGCGGTGCATGGTCGGTAGTGATGATGTCAATTCTGTCGTCAAGCAATGCTTTGAAAAGACCTTGCCTGTCTTTTTCTGTTTTGATGGCAGGGTTCCATTTTATTAAACTTTCTAAACGATAGTAGTCATAATTTGAAAACCAAAGATGATGAACCGAAACTTCGGTTGTTATTCTTTTTTGTGCTAATGGAATGTCGTTTTGAAATAAATGGGTTTCGGCTTCGGTTGACAGATGCAGAATGTGCAACCGTGCATTGTGTTTAATGGCCAATTGTATGGCTCTTTCAGTGGCTTGATAACAGGCTTCATTACTCCTGATTAAAGGATGGCATTCGATAGGCACATTCTCACCGTATTTTTCTCTGTAAATCTTCTCGTTTTCATCAATTATTTTTTCACTTTCAGAATGAATTGCAATAATGGATTTACAGTTTGAAAAAAGTTTTTCCATTATACTGGGATTGTCAACAAGCAAATTTCCTTTCCCCGAAAAGTAAAGTCCATCATCTGAAATACCAATGAATTTAGAAATATCCATTTTTATTACGTCGTCAATATTACTTTCACTCACACCCAAAAAAAAAGAATAATTTGCCAACGATTTTTCTGCCGCAATTTTGAATTTTTCATCAAGGATTTCGTATGTTAATACATTAGGAATTGTATTCGGCATATCAATAAAAGAGGTTACACCGCCTGCAATTGCTGCTTTACTTTCGCTAAAAATATCACCTTTATGAGTTAATCCGGGTTCGCGAAAATGCACTTGTGCATCAATAATGCCGGGTAACAAGTGTTTTCCGGTTCCGTCAATAATTTTATAATTTGAAGCTAAGGACAAGTTCCCGATTTTTGAAATAATATCATCTTCAATTAAAACATCAGCAACAAAATTTTTGCCTTCGTTAACTATGGTGGCATTTTTTATCAGGATTGGGTTCTTCATTTTTTCTTTCTTAAATCAACATTATAAAAAATTGCTGTCTGCAAGTATTGCTTTGTTGTGATGTTCACTGTTTGAGCAAGGTATCCAAGTTGAACATTTAAGTTTGGTAAAAACTGGTAACCAATAGCTCCGTAAAGCCGGTTGCGATCAAACGTGGTTTTTGATAAATGAATAAACAATTCATCGTAAAAAGTCAAAAACAGGGTTTGTTTTTCCATTGTTTTTTTGTTAAGCGGAACTTTTACTCTTAAAAGGTATTGAGATATCTGTCGCCACTATTAAATTACAATCAGGTCTTTTTTTGTCTTCTATTATATGTCATTCTCAAGCTCAGACCTATGTGAGATGAATTTCTTAAAAAGGTAAACTCGTATTTTTTGTTTGCAATAATCATCTCATTTCTCACCCGTGAATCTGCTTCTGATAATCTCACACTTAATCCTACATCCAACAGAAGCCTGTCTCTTCGACCCAATTTATAGTTTTTGCCATATTCAAGAATTAGGCTGAATCTAAACGCATTATTATCAAGTATAAGTTTATTGAGTTGGATAGTATCCAACCCTCCATTCGAATTTTCATAAATCGTACCAGTCTTAATTAGAACATCAAGATTATCGAGGTATCTATAAGCCAAACCAATTCTCAGATAGTTGTTTTTCATTTTAAAGAGATTGAAATTAGAATAACGAAAGCCAATCTGAGGTTCATGAAACTCCGTTCCGGAAATACTCTTTGTTTTATAATACCACGGCTTGTCTGCGGTATAATCACTCCAATAATAGAAAGAACGATAATTGTTGATATGGTAATTGAAACCAAAAAACACTTCTTTGTTTTTGGTGATTTGACGATTTAAATAGGCTCCGAAAGAGACGCTCGGAGTGAATTTATTGAGCTTGAAGATTGCAGGAACTACGTCATAGCCAACAAACTTAGCACACGTTAATTTGGGCATAACTTCAAAACTAACAGACCATTGTGCGTTTGATAGATTATAAGAAAGTGTTATGATTACGATAGTTATTAGGATTGAAAAGAAATTTTTTTTCATGACCACTTTTATAAATGGAAAAAAGAGAGGTGAAGATACATATCCAACTCCCTTCAAAAATAGATTAATTCTTAATGACTTTTCCTGTTCTTATTACTCCAACATTTTTAGTTTTGAGCAAAATGACATAAATAGAGCCTTTCCCCTCGAAATCCTTACTTGAAATTTCAACTCTTTTGCTTTCGTTTACTATGGTGGCATTTTTGATAAGGATTGTTTTTTTCATTTTAATATGATAATTAAATTTGTTTTCAATCCTTTTTGCACTTGCCGCTATAAGTCAATTTCGTAAAATTTTATTTCTTTACATGTCAAGTTATACAAGTCCTAATCGGCTGATTTTATTGAAATTATTTTTTGTAATACAACAGAATTTGGGATGGTAATATTCTCATTGTCGGTTGTTTTTAAATGTAAAAAGAAGTAACTAATATCTTCAACAACTCCTTCAACCGACTGCTCTTTGTCAATTATTTTTATAGTATCTCCTATTTTTAGCGGGTGATTGAAAAATAAAATTATACCGATGAAACATTTGACAAAATTGACCCTTGGGCAAAAAAAGCAATTCCCAATACGGTTATTAATGATGTAACAAACAATAGCATCTCACGCTGTTGTAAGCCCCAAATACCTGCCAAAATAATTATCCCGGTTAAAGCCATAAAAAGGTTGATAGCTTTTACCGTTACCTTTCTTCTGTTTCTCTGAAACTTAAATTTTTTCAGCGTATTATTTATCTGATTATTGTTAAAATACTGAATGACAACCAAAACCACTAAGACTATTAGTGTTTCTATAATTTGTAGTTGATATTTTTCCATGATATTGAAGTTTTATTTGATTATTGGTGTTGCACTTATTCTATTAATTTTTATTAAAGCCATGTTGCACTTGCCAGCTTAAATTCAGCCATAGCCGATTGGTATTTAACATTTAGTTCTATTAATTTTATAGCTGCCTGAACATACGCTGCTTCCCTGCTGTTAATTAAAAAAATGGAGCTTTCACCCATGAAGAATTTTTGTTTTTCTGCCTCAAGCAACGTTAAATAATTTACAGTAGCTTGATTAAAAAGTTTAATTTGCTGCTCTAATGCTATAAGTTCGTTATAATAACTTTTTATCTTGTTTGATAATTCCAGCCATTTAATATCTACTTCAAATTTCGTTTCCTGAATATTTAACTTGGTTATATTCAAGCGGCCTCTGCTTTCACGCAAAAAAATCGGGATGGTAAAATCAACTCCCCATGTATAGTTGTTTGTTGAAAAGCCACTGAAAACATCACCTCCAATTGGTTCATTCAATACATTGTATTTTAAATTTAATATGGGTTTTAATTGTTCTGCATTCCATCGCCTTTCAATATCTAATTGCTTTAATTTTAAATCATACCAAAGCAATTGCGGATGATTGGTTTTTAAATCATTCAAAATGGAGTTTAGTGTGTCTGATGATATCGGTATTAGAGGAGATAGTTTTTCAATAACAGGAGGTATAATGTTATCGGTAATTTCAAGTGGTGTATTATTTTCAAACCATAAGTAATTAGATAGTTCTAAAGTGGCATTTTGGTAATTCAATTTTGCCTGATTCAAATTAACCTCTCGAACCTGAACCAGAATAAATGCTTCCAAGGTATCAATTGCAGGCACATCGCCTCCAAAAAAACTTTGTTTAACTCCTACAAATCGTTCAGTTGCCAAATCAACTGCGTTTTGAAACAATTCCATTTGGTTAAAATAATTTACCCACTCCATGTAGCTTATCGTAGCATCATAAAAAAGATTATTAAGCATCAATTCCTGTTCCATAAAGGTTGACTTGGCATACAGTTCAGCTTGTTTGATGGAGGCTCTTCGTTTATCAATAAAAAGTCCTTGTCCTACCGGAACTGAAACTCCTGCGTACATTAAGCCATTTGCTGAGGTTTTGTTTTCCGGGTTTATATTAACACCCCGATTTTGTTCGTAGCCGGCTTTAAAGTCCACACCATACCATGTGGGCACTTTTAGTCCTCCTGAAAATAAACTGTAATATTCTTGTTGATTAAATTGTTTTTGGTTTAAATTGGATGATAATGAGGGGTCTAATTGGCCTTTGGTTTTTCTAACTTCATTTTCCCCTTTTTTAATTTGAATTGAGGCTTGTTTGCTTAATGGATGGTAGTTGGTCAAATACCAAAATAAGTCTTTTTGTGAAAACACTATTACTGTATCCTGAGCATAGGAAAGGTGATAAAAAGCTATTAAAAACAGAAGCGTTATAAACCCTTTCTTCATTTTTTTTTCTGTTTGTACTCGTTGCTTTTGTAATAATCGGGCGGGAATCCACTTATTTGCCGCCATATTTCATACCAAACAGGCACATCTTTTAAAAGTGCCATACCAAATGCACCTGCACTTGGGCGAAGTTCTTTAGGCCATGGATAATTAGTATCATCCTTTGTTACTAAAATTCTATACTTTCCGTTGTCGCTAACAAAATTATCTATTGCCACCACTTTGCCCCCGTAAGTTCCATAAGAGGAGTTAGGCCAACCGGAAAAAACAATGTTGGGCCAGCCGTCAAAAATAATCCGGATATGTTGCTCTTTTTCTATAAGAGGAATATGGAGAGGCTCCACATACAATTCAACTGCCAATTCATAATTGGAAGGCATAATACTAATTATAGCTTCTCCTTCTTTCACGGTTTCGCCAATACCTGTTCTTATGGCTCGTGTAATATAGCCATCTTGCGGAGCGGCAATATAATACATTTCGGTTCGCACCGAATAATTCATCAATTGGGTTTGCATCTTAGCAACATCTCCTTCGGCATGAAACATATCTGAAAGAGAGGCGTATTTTTCCGACTCGGTTTTGGCGAGTTTTTCGCTGTATTGGTTTTGTATGGAGGTTAGTTCAATTACAGCGTTTAAGTATTCATTTCGGCTTATTAATAATTTATTTTCAGCACTTACTATTTTTGCCAATGCATCTTGCAATTTTTGTTTGCGTTGTTCAAGGTCTGTAAGGGATTTCAAGCCGTCTTTATATAACTGCTCCATTCTTATAAATTGCTTCTGTGCAATTGAATATTCGGTTTCTGAGGCTTTTAAATTAATACTGTCCGACACTATTTTTAATTTAGCTTGTTTAACATAGTTTTCGGTTTGTTCAATTTTAAGTTTTTGTATTTTGTATAAAGCATCAATTTGGGCGTCTAACGCTTTTACTTTTTCCATGTATGAAGCAACGGATTGTTCCTTTGCCTGTATTTGCTTAGCAGCTCTGGGAATAATTTTGGGATCCATGTATTCACTTTTTAACTCTGATAAATATAAAATAGTGTCTCCTTTTTTAACATAATCTCCCTCCTTTACGTACCACTTTTCAATTCTCCCTCCAATAACCGACTGTATAGTTTGCGGACGATGAGAAGGGTTTAAAGAGGTTACATTTCCTCTGCTTTGTACATTTTGTGTCCAGGGGACAAACATAATAATCAGAAAAAAAATAAAAAACCCAATGAGTATCCGGGTAAGTATTATCCTTGCTCTGAAATCTTTTAAGAGAGTGAACGTGTGATATTTTTTAAATAGTTCTTCGCCATTTGTTTTGGTTTTATTAATTCTCATCTTCTTTATCATAAAATAATTTTTTACCCATTGCTTTTTGCTTTTCAGATAATTCATAATAAGTGCCTTCGGCTATAATTTTCCCTTCATCAAAAACAATAACCCTGTCCACCATTTTTAAATAATCAGGGTTATTACTTGCAATTAAAACAGTCCATCCTCTTTTT
>CAYHCM010000117.1:0-10889 GCA_964355045.1 uncultured Chitinophaga sp.
TTTGAAAATAATAGTTTGGATAAAGCAATAATCGTGAACGAAATCAAAAAACTGTTACCCGGATTTAGCCATATTGAAACAGGAATGGGACTTGATGAGAGAATGTAGAAAATAGGTTGAGGTTTAGGTTTAGGTTGAGGTTAAGGTTGAGGTAGAGGTTGAGGTTGAGTTGAGGTTAAGAAAATGAGTATTCAAAACCAAAACCTTGTACCACACGTTGGATAATTTGCGTCAACCAAATCCATGAGAGTTTAAAACCTCAAAGCCCAAACTCCAATATTCAAGAACCAAGACCTACACTTCAAACCCTCTGTGAATTTGAAGCTTGGTCTCGCCACAGGCAAATTTGTCTTCCATTAGTACAACAATTTATCCTGTTTGTAGTAAAGTAAAATATTTCAAGGAATTTTTACCTTTTATAAATTAAATTTGTTCGATTAAATAGTATTATGGAAGCATCTAATTTACATCAAGAAATGTTGCAATATTTTGTCCAATTAACTGATAGGGAAAAAAAATCTGTATTGGATTTGATAAAAACTTTTCTTGTTGGCAGAAGAAATTCTCATTCCAGAATAAGTCTTGAGCAATATAATAATGAAATAGATACTTCTATGCCGAGAATAGATGCCGGAGATTTTGTATCCCAGGAAACATTGGAACAAGATGCCGACGAATGGTGAACAAAAGAAGGAAAATTATTTGGGATAAGGAGGCTGTATCCTATTTTAAGAGTGCCATTGCTTATATTAAACAAGACTCACCACAAAATGCTGATAAAGTTAAAAAAGCCATATTATCATCCATCAAAGAATGAGACCGCGATTGATAAACAATAAATTATCATTCGAATTTAGAATAATAGAAAAACTCATTATTACTTCTCTGCTTCTCAAGCCATATCCGATTAATATCAACCTCAACATAAACCTCAACCTCTAAAATTTTCAATTTTTTTTTTAAATTTGAACCATGGAAGCAAAAGAACCTGATATTTTGTATGGTAGATATTCGTATGCTGATTACCTGAAATGGACGTTTGAAGAACAGGTGGAACTCATTAAAGGTAAAATCTTTAAAATGAGTCCGGCTCCCAAACGAATTCATCAAAGGATTTCTATTGTGATTGCAAGTAAGTTATTTCATTTTCTTGAAGGAAAAAATTGTCAGGTTTATGATGCACCTTTTGACGTCAGACTTCCTCTCAAATCTAAGAAAAATGAAGATATCTTTACCGTTGTTCAACCCGATATTTGCATAATCTGCGATCCTGCAAAATTAGATGATGCAGGATGCATTGGAGCTCCGGATTTATTAATTGAAATACTCTCTAAAGGTAACAATAAAAAAGAACTTCAAAATAAGTACGAAGTGTATGAAGAATCAGGGGTTAAAGAATATTGGATTATTTATCCCGAACAACAAAGTCTGCTGATTTATACATTGGTAAATAACCATTATCAGCCCTCTCGGCTATTAACAAGAGGTGATAAAATTACAACGCCAATTTTGCCAGGCTTCGTTTTGGATTTGGATAATGTTTTTGAAGATGAGTAAAGGCAGAATAGGTTAAGGCAAAGGCAAAGGTTAAGGTTGCTTTCAGCAGAAAACCTCTACCTCAACATAAACCTAAAGCTAAACCTCAACCTCAACCTAAAACTAAACTTCAATCTCAACCTCAACCTCAAATATTTAAAAACTTCTTTCATTTGTAACATTTTTTTATCTTTGAACTATGAATGAAGTAAAAGAACCCGATGTAACTTACGGATATTACACCTATGCCGATTATCTAAAATGGAAATTTGACGAACAGGTAGAACTCATTAAGGGAAAAATTTTTAAAATGAGTCCGGCTCCCTTCAGAATTCATCAAAGAATTTCTTTAGACATAAGTAGTAAATTATACCATTTTTTGAAAGGTAAGTCTTGTAAAGTTTATGAGGCTCCATTTGATGTAAGGCTTCCTGTAAAATCTAAAAAGAATCAAGATATTACTACAGTAGTCCAGCCAGATATTTGTATTATTTGTGATTCGTCCAAATTGGACGAAGCAGGTTGTATTGGGGCCCCTGACTTGATAATAGAAATACTATCAAAAGGAAATAACAAAAAGGAACTTCAAAATAAATACGAGGTATATGAAGAATCCGGAGTCAAAGAATATTGGCTTGTTCATCCGGATCAGCAAACGGTTCTTATTTATAAATTGGTTGATGGCAAATTTCAACCTACACGGCTTTTAACACGGGGAGATAAAATTATCACCCCAATTTTGCCCGGCTTTGTTTTAGATTTAGATGAGGTGTTTGAAGATGATTAAATGGAGAATAGGTTAAGGCTAAGTTAAAGGTAAAGGTTAAGGTTAAGGTTGCTTTCAGCAGAAAACCTCAACCTAAACCTCAACCTCAACCTCTAAATCATTCCCATTTTATTTTAAATTTGGTGCTTGAATTTTGGAATTTGGAGCCTAAACATTAACTCATGTATAAATTTTTCAAACGACTTTTTGATATTATTTTTTCGTTTCTGGCCATTGCTGTCCTATCTCCTGTCCTAATGCCGATTGTAATTCTATTAAGACTAACCGGCGAAGGTTATATTTTCTATTTTCAGAAACGAATCGGATACCAAAGCAAATACTTTGATATCTGGAAATTTGCAACCATGCTTAAAGACAGCCCGAATATGGGAACCGGAACCCTAACTTTAAGAAAAGACCCACGTATTACACCTATGGGAGGTTTTTTAAGAATGACCAAAATTAATGAGTTACCTCAACTCATAAATGTTCTGAAAGGAGATATGAGTTTTGTAGGTCCACGACCCTTGGTTGATAAAAATTTTATAGCAACACCTAAAGAAATTAAAGACCAAATTTATTTAAACAAACCAGGAATTACAGGCATTGGCTCCATTGTTTTTAGAGATGAAGAAAAACTTGTTTCCGAAACCAAACTCTCGCCTGAACAATTTTATAATGAAATTATTGGTCCATATAAATGTAACCTTGAAATTTGGTATGGTAAAAATATCTCCTTTCTAACCGACCTTAAAATATTAATTCTTACTGCTTTGGTAATAATATTACCTAAAAACAAATTATATTTAACCTGGTTTAAAGACCTGCCTAAAGCCAAAATTTTTTAATTAGTTTTGCAATCCTAAACTAATTTGGATCTGAGTAACAAAATATTTTTTATAATTCCACTTCAGATAATTACTATTCTGGCTTATTTCCCTATAGCCAGAAAATTGAATCTGTATGATGTTCCGAACGAACGCAGTTCACATAAAAATTTAACATTCAGGGGCGGAGGTATAATTGTTCCTATATCTTTAATTTTTTATGCCATTTTTTTTGGCTTGCATAATTATTATCTTATTATTGGTGTATTAGTCGCGTCAGCTCTAAGTTTTTATGATGATGTTAAAGGTTCCAATGCATTTTTAAGGTTACTATGTCACTTTGTAGCGGTGGGATTGGTAATGATGGACATAACAAATGGAACCCAGTTTTTACCTTTTATTACAATACTGATTGCCATAATAGCCGTTGCGGCTGTAAATGCTTATAATTTTATGGACGGAATTAATGGTATGACCGGTTTATATACCTTATCCATTTATGAAACCATCTTTTTTTATGATTATAAAATTGAAAATGTTTTTGATCAAAATCTGATTGCTATTCTGACAATAGCCCTGATAATATTCGGTTTTTATAATTTCAGAACCCGGGCAGTGCTCTTTGCCGGCGATGTCGGAAGCGTTTCATTAGGTCTTATTGCCGTTTTTTATGTCTTGTATTTAGTTATTCATAATAATAATATTATTTATTTATCCATGGTGGCGGTGTATGGCGTAGAATCAGGATTGACAATATTTTACCGGTTGATAAAAGGCCAAAATATATTTCAACCACACCGTATGCATCTTTTTCAGGATCTTGTAAATATTGCCAAATTTCCGCATCTGTTTGTTTCGTTTTTTTATACCATTGTTCAGGTTATAATTAATTTTGGCATGTTTTTATGTATCCGCGAAGGGTATTTTGGATACCTTTATTTTACGTATGTTCTTATAATTTTAATTTGCAGTTACATTATTTTAAAATACCAAATATACAAACGCCTGGTGGAGCCTTATGAAGAAAATTAAATTTGCGGTGGTTGGGCTGGGACATATAGGCCTGCGTCATTCTAAAATTGCCCATGAACATCCCGATTCCGAAACCATTGCATGCTGCGATATTTTGCCTGAACGTGAATTAAAACTTCATGAATTGGGGCTTTATCCACGTTTCTATAACGACTATAAGGAATTAATAACGAATGAACCGGAAATAGATGTGGTAAATATTGCTGCCCCAAATGGTCTTCACACCGAAATTGCATTATTTGCCCTTGAACATGGCAAACATGTGGTTATTGAAAAACCGATGGGCTTATCGAAAGTTGAATGTGAAAAAGTTATTTTTAAATCGCTGCAACAATCCAAAAATGTATTTGTAGTAAAACAAAACCGTTACAGCCCTCCTTCTAAATGGCTTAAAGAAATATATGATAATAATGTTTTAGGAGAAATTTTGTTGGTTCAGGTAAATTGCTACTGGAATCGTGACGAGAGGTATTACAAACCCGGTAATTGGAAAGGAACGTTGAAATTGGACGGAGGTACCTTGTTTACCCAATTTTCGCACTTCATTGATATTATGTATTGGATTTTTGGCGATATAAAAAACATTCAGGCTACCTTTAAAAATGCCACACATAAGCAATTAACGGAGTTTGAAGATTCAGGCGTTGTTAATTTTGAATTTGTTAACGGCGGAATGGGATGTATTAATTTTTCAACCTCCGTTTGGGATACAAACATGGAGAGCAGTATTACAGCGATTGGTTCCAAAGGAAGTATTAAACTTGGTGGACAATATCTTAATGAAGTGGAATATTGTCATATAAAGGATTATCAATTACCGGAATTAGCCGAAACCAATCCTCCCAATGATTATGGCCCGTTTAAAGGCAGCGCGGCCAATCATCATTACGTCATCCAAAATGTAATTGACACCCTGAATGGTAAAAGTCGTATTGATACCAATGCCTTGGAAGGATTAAAAGTTGTGGATATTATTGAACGGATTTATGAATTAAGAAACCTGCAAAAACTATAAATTGCAAAAATTATTTTGAGAATAGCCTGGTTTGCAAATATTGATTTTCAGGAAGGCAATGCTGCCAATTCCAGAATTCGTGCATTGGCAAATGGATTGAAAGAAAACGGCAATCAGGTTTTTCTGTTTTTCCTGAGCCCAACCATCTTTAACTCTAACCGAATTAACAAAAAAAATAAAGGATTTTTTGACGGGATATATTTCAACTATTTAAGCGGAACCGTTTTAAGAAGCCCTTATTTAATTATCAGATTTCTTACATATCTTAAATCTATTTTTTGTTCAAGTTTATTGCTTATAAAAAAACGAAAACACTTTGATGTTATTTTTTTATACAGCCCGCGTTTTTTGTTTTTTGGCCATATTTACTTTTTAGCAAAATTATTAAGAATCCCATTAATTTTAGAAAAAACAGAACTGGAACAGGAAAGCAAGACCGATAAATTGTGGCATCGCTTCATTACCCTTACTGACCGGTTTGATGCATATATTTTTAAATATGTTTGCAGCCATTTAATTGTAATTTCAGATAAATTAAAAGAACATTACATTCGGTTTTTACCGGTTTCTAAAATTACCTTAATCCCGATTATTGTAGATTTAAAACGATTTGAGAACCTAAACGGAAATCCTCCTTCATACACTGTAGGGTATCTCGGTTCTTTTGGTGCAAAAGATGGAGTTCATGGAATAATAAAAGGATTTAAGGATGCCATTGAATATGTGCCAAATTTAAAATTAAAATTGATTGGCTTTAACCCCTATAAAAAAGAAATTAAATCAGAATTATTAAAACATCGCCTGAATGGACAAGTTCATAAAACAGGCCAAATTACATATGAACAAGTACCGCATTACCTTTCAAAATGCGACCTTTTGGTAATGAACCGTACCAATCATCCTTTTTCACATTATGGATTTCCAACTAAACTTGGCGAATATCTGGCTACCGGTATCCCGACTATTTGCACCCGAGTAGGTGATATTGAAAAATATTTGGAGCATGAAACAAATTCATATCTTATTGAACCCGACAATACCGCCCAACTAACAGAGGCCATTGTAGAAAGATATAAAAATTATGATATTTTTAATGCTATGGGCAAATCAGGAAGGCTCGTTGCTCAATCTGAATTTGCCTATCAAAAATATATACCGGTGCTTCAATCGGTATTTGAAGAAGCTATTAAATCTAAGAAATAAGTCAAAACTTATTCATCCGCTTCTTCTAATTTCCCCATTATTTTTCCAATAATTCCATTGCGTTCTTTGCGCTGAAGAGTTCCGTCTTTATTGTAATAATGCCAAACTCCGCGTTTTTCGCCCTTGCGGTAGCGGCCATAAACTTTCATTTCTCCCGTTTCGTAAAACTCGCGATAACGTCCGTGAAGCTCTCCGCGTTTTGTTTCTGCTTCAAACCTTATTTTATCGCTATTGAGGTAATAATCTTTTATTACATTGTGTTCAAATTTGGTCATCAAAAATCGCTGTACATCATCCATTGAATCCAGCATAGCTGCCGCATCTTCGGCCGCATCTGCCAGGCTATCCTCTTCCACAATAGAGGTATCGGGTTTGTACTCTTTAAAATTTAATCGAACTTTTGTAAAAAATTTATCTTCCTTTTCCGTTAACTGAAAACCTATATCCGAAAATGACCTGAAATACAATTCGTTTTTAGCTACACCAGCCTTAGAAGCAGGGTCTAATTTTTTTGTGAATAAAGGAAAAGCACGGTTTGAAGAAATGTAGGAAAAAATCGTGGACTCCCGATTGAATTTATCTAAAAAATCTTCAAAAATTTCATCTTTACTCAATGTATTGCCGGTTTCATAATCTTCTATTAAACTTACTATAGTCCTTGGATTATTACTAAAAACTACATAATCGCCTACAATGGTGTAATAGGGTTTTTCAAGTTTTGAAAATAGTTTTCCAAAAAACATTTTAAAAACACCCTTTATATCCAAATACTTTATGGTGTAATCTTTATAATCAACTTTTTTAAACTTGGCCGGCGATCGTTTTTTTACCTGATCGGCTATAAAATTCAATCTCTCCTTTGCATAACTTATCTTATTGGCTTTCATCACTACCATTATATCATCAAGGTGCTCGGTATATTTTGATGGTTCATTCTCTACATAAGCTACTTCATCGCTTACCCAACTGAGCATATCCCGCTCCAAATCAATTTTTAAAAATCGTTCAATTTTATTTTTATTGCTCTCAAATTCCTTCCAGGTAGCCTCATCTGTTTGCAGCACATTTACCAAATTTTTATAAAACTCTAACCCGCTTTCGAAACCTAAAGTATGATAAATAGCCGTGCGGGCCGGTAATATTTCATTTGCTTTTATTTCACCCTTGCCCGAAAGCATGAGCGCCTGCAAATAGGAATCTAAAGAATCATTAATATTTGTATATCCTTCCAATCCTGCAAATTCATCTTCAACCTCTACTTTTAATCCGCTATAGTACATGGTTTTACTCAGGTCTTTTATCATCGGGTTGGGTTGATCGCTGTAGCATTGCATAAAATCATCCAGATAACTATAATTAATATATAGTTTGCACAGGCCGTCTTCTGCAGTTTCTTTATAAATATTCAAAAAATTTTCATCCCTGCCTAAATGCGGTTCTTCTATTTCCATTATTGAACTTTCAATAAGTTGATTGGTAAATGAACACAATAAATAATTTTGAACTATTGAAAAATATAAAGTTTCTTTACTAACCGAATTGTATGCACTCAAAATGCTTTTATTTTTAAACTCTTTGATTTCTACTTTCATACCTGATGAAGTAAGTACCTGTTCAAGAGTTTCTTCAATAAACCCTATTTTAGAACCTTTTTTAAGATTTATTAAAAATAAAAAATCATAATCCTTTGCTTTAGTTTTATGTGCTGAAATAAGCAAATCCCTGCTTCCAAAAAGACCAAATAAAGTGGAATTGTCATTTATTAATGAATCTAAATAATCGACATTCTGGCCTATTTCGGCCATATATTCCTGTTTTTTAAGAAATTTCCATACATCACTTTTTGCCAGCCGTTTCCAACTTTCGATTGGTGTGGTGGTTTCCACTACATACATGGCATCCTTTGGAATAAGGTAAAATGCATTAATATTTTTATCGGGAGTAAGATAAAACCAGTAATAAATACCCGCGGCTATTACAGCCAGAATAAGGATAAACCATAGAATGCGCTTTTTCATATGTAATTAATTTATATTTTTTATATCAAGGTCATATGGAATGCCTAATTCCATTATTATTAGGTGTGTATATTTGCTCATGGGCATTTCATATTGCTAATTTAAAGAATGTACAAACATAGCGGTAAAACTAAAAAAGGGGAATGATATTACCCCTTTATTTAAAAAATAAATTTTTAAATAAACGACATGAATTATATGTTCCAAATTTTTGAAAGCTCAGTTTACTTACTTTTGTTACCTTTGCGTAATGCATTTGACTGATCTTCACATCCGGAATTACAAATCTATTAAGGATTTAAAAATAAACACCAATCGTGTTAATATTTTTATTGGAGAACCTAATGTAGGAAAATCGAACATTCTTGAAGCATTGAGTTTCTTTTCAATTAATGCTATGGAAAATAATTTCAAAAAGTTTATTCGTTATAAAAGTGTCGGCAATTTATTTTATGATTCTGTTTTAGATAAGCCAATATATATAGAGACGAATGTTCAGAAATTCAAGCTGCAATATGAAAAAAATGAATTCGGGACAGTAATGAATAATTTTATAGGTGTTTTTTATAAAAAGGATGAAGATTTAGAATTACTTAAAAAAGATTTGAATGGTACACCTAATTTTAGAATGGAACATAATGGAAATATTGTTCAGAATTTTGGAGGAAATATATCCACTCACATAGCAGCTTACCATTTTAAACGACTTGAAAAATTCGAACAAACTTTTCCCGGTTTTCTAAACCCTCCTTTTGGTGACAATATTCCAAATCTATTGCTTAGTAATTCTGATTTAAAAAAAATGGTTTCCATGTTTTTCAGAGAAAAAGGTTACAAAATAAATCTAAAGCCCGACGACAACGATTTAGAAATTGCTAAAGAAGAAGACGAAATAATTTACAGCTATCCTTATATGACCATTTCGGAAACCCTGCAAAGAATAGTATTTATAATGCTTGCCATTGAAAGCCACAAATATGCCACCCTTATTTTTGATGAACCGGAAGCAAATACATTTCCATTTTATACCAAATATATTGCCGAAAGAATAGCTCAGGATAAAACTAATCAATACTTCATTTCAACTCATAACCCTTATTTACTATTAAATATTATTGAAAAATCTCCTTCAAAAGAACTTAACGTTTTTGTAACCAATATGGATAATTACCAAACAAAAGTTCATCTTTTGACACATGAACAATTACATGAGGTCATTCAATTGCAACATGATGTGTTCTTTAATCTCAATAAGTTTTTATGATGAGCAAATTCCATATTGAATGCCTTCCTGAAGAGGTGTTAATGCTGAATATGGGCGTAACACGAGATAATATCCAACACCATCCCGGAAGTGGTGCAGTTTGTAAAACCTTAGCTGACGGAACAAATCTTTGTGGCCTGATAGATGAAGATCCTGAAAGGGATTTTCAACACGATTATTATAAAAAGCTCTACCAAAAATCTGAATCTGATGAACATAATATACGATACAGTTTTGATAGGGATAATAAAAATAAAATGATTTTCATCAAACCACGATTTGAACCATGGATTATTGGAGTAGCAAAAAATTCAGGTATTAAAATGGCGGATTACAATTTAAGCGATAATCCGGACTTGCTTCACAGAGAGATAACTTTCAAAAAAAGTGATTTGCAAAAACTAATGCATACGTTAATAAAAATAAAAAGCCCGGCTTTTATCAGACTCATAAAACTCATTAATTCATAAAAAGTTTATTTCTTTTTCCTCTCATATTTACAACACTCATGCAATTTATCATAAGCTTTATCATCGCCATTACATTTTTCTGTGTCATATCCTGAAGCGCAAATTATTTCATGTACCTGTTGACTTTTGAATTTTAAGGAATCATAGGTCACTTTTATTATCTTAGTTTTTTTATTCCAATCGCCTGTTATGCCTTTTTCGGAAAGGGCTTTTTCAATTGTTTTTTTACACATACCGCAATTGCCCCAAACTTTAAACGATTCAGTTTTGCCATTGGCCATACTGTTGCATGCATAAGCTGTGGTTACAATAAGTAAACTAAAAATGATTTTTTTACTCACCAACATTTTTGATTTTGATAGGAATCTTCTAAAAGGGAAGTACAATTTTTTAATTTCTGAGTTCATGTTATATAAATTTAATATGATAAATGGTATAAGTTGTTTTTAATTTTTCATTATTCTTCCTGTGACCAATCTTCCTTCCTTATTTTGAAATGTATAAAAATAGATGCCTGCCGGGAAATTTGAAATATCAAAAATACAATTCATCCGATACAAATTTTGACATTTCACTAATTCTCCTGTTGATTTATAAACGTTAAAAACAAAATCCGGATTCATATTTCCAATTTTTACAACCAATTTATCAATTGCCGGATTTGGATAAACGGATATCTCGTTGGATAAAGGTGGAATTTTTAAAATATTTGCAACATTGGTATAGGCAATATTATAAATAACAATCGCATTATCACT
>CAYHCM010000118.1:0-10590 GCA_964355045.1 uncultured Chitinophaga sp.
CATAAAGCCGATCCTACCTGGAATTATGAAAATCCGGATTGGGCATCCATTGGTTTTGGCGATTGCATTGGAAAAGTACAATCACCCATTAATATTGATACATCTAAAACTGTTAAAGCCAAACTCAATGATATTGAATTTGATTATGAAAAATTCAGATATTCGATAGTTGATAATGGCCACACCATTGAAGTGTTGAATGAAGGCAGCAACACTGTTACTATAGATGGAGTTACCTATAATTTTAAACAGTTTCATTTTCATCATGGCAGCGAGCACGAAATAAATAGCGTGCAAACTCCGCTTGAAATTCACTTTGTACACGCGGATGCAATTACCGGTAATATTGCTGTAATAGGTGTATTGGTAGAAGAAGGAACCGAAAATGAGTTTATCAAAAATATTTTTAACAATATTCCAATGGAAAAGGAAAAAGAAGTGCTTACGGCAGATAGCATTAATATTGGTAGCCTGCTGCCAATGGATAAAAAGTATTACACCTACACAGGCTCGCTAACAACCCCGCCTTGCAGCATGGGACTAAAATGGATGGTAATGAAACAAACCATACAGGCAAGTGCAGCACAAATTAAAACCTTCGAAAATATTTATAAAAACAACTCGCGGCCATTGCAAAACTTAAACGGCAGGTTGGTTTTGGAAAAAATAAATTAGAATTTTATTATTCAAACTTTTGCTTCCACTATTAAAAGGAAGCCCGCATCTTATTAAATAGCGGCATATCAATCAGGGCAAGGGTTTCAGAAATATTTAAGGTTTGAAATACTTTGAAAAACTTTTGAATCTGTATTAATCTTCCACATTCTATCCACATCAAAAACAAGTTAAGAAAATCAACTTTAGATTTGTCCATAATTTATTAAAAATATGGACACAAATGCTGCAACTTTAGAATTGTACAATTATGGTATCTCATGGGAAAATGACTTGAATGATAAAAAATATGGCCTAACCCCGAAAATAAAAGAGCTATTAGAAGAAACATTTTTAAAATGTAAAGATGAAACTATTGGTGTAAATGAAATATACGAATTGATTCAAAAATATCCGCATATTCCTCAGTTTAAAAATCATCTATCGGTATTGTATTCAGCTAAAGGAAATAGTGCAAAAGCTCTACAAATAAATGATTGGATATTGGATGAACATCCCGATTATCTGTTTGGCAAAATAAATAAAGCACATCACTATTTACAAAACAAAGAGTATGAGAAGGTATTGGAAATATTAGGCAAAGCCTTAGAAATAAAAGCTCTATACCCCGAGCGTGAGGTGTTTCATGCAACTGAGGTAATTGCTTTTAATAATATTGCAGTTTGGTATTTGGCAGATACAGGAAATATTAAAGCGGCTGAATTAAGACTTGAAATAATTAGAGAAATTGATTCTGAAGCTGATGAAATAAAATATGGAGAGCAAAGAATTTTTTCGGCTCAATTAAAGGCTGGAGCTGAAAGGTTTAAAAAAGAAAGAGAAACGGTTCGCAATGTAATACCTATTTCGTCATTTGTTATTGAACCCACCGAAGATAAGCCTAAATTTATTCATCCTCAAATTGAACAATTTTATTGCAATAGCCTACAGATAGATTGCGAAATAATAAAAGAAATACTCGAGCTACCCCGTCAATCCTTAATAACCGACCTTAATACTGTGATTTATGACAGTATTGCCCGATATGATTATTTTAGTGAAGAATTGGAATGGAGCAAAGAAAGCCATGAATTTTTAAATCATGCACTTTTTTTATTGATTGAATTAAAAGCAACTGAAAGTTTAGGGGTTGTTTTGCAATTATTGAGACAAGATGATGAGTTTCTCGAATATTGGTTTGGCGATTCTCTTACTGAAGATTTTTGGGAAATACTTGTTGTATTGGGAGGTAACCAACTGGATGTTTTAAAAGATTATGTGAAAGAACCCGATAATTATACGTTTGCCCGAAGTCAGGTTTCAGTAGCTTTATCTCAACTGGTTTTGCATTTTCCAGAACAAAGGAAGGAGGTAATAGATTGGTATAAGGATATGTTTCAATTTTTTATTGATAACAAGGATGATGATAGAATTTTAGATAATGAAGTAATTGCTTTTATGGTGGGAGATGCTGTGGATATTGAGGCAAAGGAACTTGAATCAAAGATAATAGAGATTTATGAAAACGAATTGGCCTCTGAATATATTGAAGGAAATATAGAGGCAGTTTTAAAAGAACTCCATCATCCAAGTTCGGTACGATTTCATAAAAGGAACCTGATTTCGGATATTTTTTTAAGGTATGATGATGCTGTGAATACATGGCAATATTATAAAGTAGGATATAATAAAGATACTAATGAGAATGAATCTGAAGGTGCTTTTTCTATTCCCGGAACCTTAGCCAAAGCGTTATCTGAGTATAATATTCCGGATTATTATGCCGACCAGAAACCACTTATTGCCGCTATAAAACCTGGTCGTAATGAACCTTGCCCATGCAATAGTGGGAAGAAATATAAAAAATGTTGTGGGGTTAATAGTTAATTCTTAAATTCTTGTTCAAATTTATAAATACCGTTTATTCTCACCACAACCTAAACGCCATCACCAACCCAAATTGCAACAATGTATAAACTTTAGTAGCATTAATTTTATTAAAATCATACCCAATTCCATACTGTAAAAAAATCCGTTGCAGGTTTCTGTTATCAAATTTCATAGCTATACCGGTATGAATATTTTGTTCTGAAAAAACGTCGTCATTTTCATTTTTACTCCGCCGGTATTCTGCACCAACATACAGATTCATACGACCTTCGGCTATTTTATAGTGAGAGTAGTTAATTGTTCTCTGAGCATTCATATCTTTAGGGTCCTGCCATCGGGAAAAGGGATTTAGAAAGGTTAACGGAAAGGTGAAATAATTATATTGGAATCGGATACCTGAATAAAAATGCCAATCGTCATCAGTTCCAAAAATCAGGTTAAAATTAAAATCGTCCCATTCGTAGTTTATTAATAAACCCACATAAGGCTGATGTGCTTTTTTTAAATAATTATCTCCGGTTTCCAACATGAGTGTTAAACCACCCGGCATAAAACCACGACAACATAATATTCCACCTCCACCTCTAAGCCTGTAAGGCGGGCAGCATCTTTTTTTTTGTGAAATACCATTAAAATAATAGTTTTTAAAGGAGGTATAAATTGGGATTTTGGCTGTATAATAATTTTTATTTCTTAGTCCTTTGCCCGATTTCCATTTTATTTTTTGATTCAAATTATAGTTTAAATAATAGGGCGTGCTTAAATCAACGTATTCAATGGGAGCTCTTAATTTTAAATACCTTCGGTTGAATAGTATGGTTTTTACCTGCACATTGTCCATCAAAAATTTGGCTTCCCAAAGGCAAGAATCCACACCAATTCCTTTTTCGACTGAGGTAAGGTTAATACTGCATTCGCTGCAAGCCGGGGCTCTTACAAAAAAGATTTTATATTTATCAAAATCTTCTTTTGGTATGGTGGTTTGATAACGAACTTTAAGCCACCACAATTTTCCGCTTTTCCGTTTTATCCATTTCACAGGTTTGGGAATAATATCTTCCACCTTAGCTTCGGAAGCCGAATACAATTTCTTTCCAATATCCAAATCTTCAAGGGCTACTTCTATCAGCACAAATTTCTTTTTTCCTTTGGTAATAATCCGGATATTTGATCTGGCCAATAAGGTATCGTCAATATAATAGCATCCTTTCAGCGGTTTTATGGTATCCTTTACAAGTGGTTTTTCCTCTATAATCGCAGGGGTAAAAAACAAAACGATAGTAACAGATCGGTCTTTAAATTCAATTAGTTTTTGTTTTTCACCAAGCCCTTTAATGCGGAATGGGATATTTTCGGGTAAAATACTTTTGCAATAATCAGCCACAGCATTTGCCCTTTTATTTGATAATTTTATGTTGGATTTTTCTTTTCCCAATGAATCGGCTTTGCCAATAAACCAAACCGAATCCAACTCGGCTAAATTAAATTTTGAAGGAAGGGTTTTTAATTTTAATTCTTGCTTTTCGTCAATTTTAGAACTACCCGATTCAAAAAATATTTGAATTTTGTCCTGACTGTATAAATCAGAGAATGCCAGCAATAGCGAGCAACTTAGTAAAAGTTTTAGAAAATAGTCTTTATAATGCAGGTTTTTGATCAAGATATTTTTTTAGGCTATATCTTGTACAAAAATAACGGAGAAAGTTGGAAAAATATTTTAAAGGAATGGAAACAAAATAATGGTAAGAGTTCGAAAATTCCTTTGAATTTAGAACTCCATTCGGTTTGGTAAAGATAATATAGTCATTAAAAGTCAAGGAAATAATTTATAAAAATCTCCTCTATGGCCTACGGTAATAAAATAAACCTTATTATGAACAATTCGGATACCAATTCTATAATCACCTATCCTAACCCTGAAATAGGTTTTGAATCCTTTAATATCTTCGAGATTGTGAATGTTGTTTGGTTTGCTAGCGGCCTTTATATTTTCGATGGCTTCAATAATGGTATCTTTTAATTTTCTATCCCGCAGCTTGCTCACTATTTTATTAAAGCCGGGTGTAAAAGCTACTTCCATTATTTTCTTAAATTTCGCATGACCGTTGATTCTTTAACTGTAACGCTTAAATCTACGTCTTGCATTGATAGGGCAATGTTTCTATCTACCTTATCTTCATAATCCTGCTCGGTTTTGGATAGTTTTTTTGAGACTTCAGAAGGTTCATTCGTCTTGTTTTTACTGTTGGCTAAAGCAATACCGTGTTTAGCTAATAATTCTATTACCATTTTTTCAGTTTTATTCTCGGGTATTTCTATGGTTAGGGTTTTCATTTTTAATTTATTTTATTAATTTAAGGTAAACTAAATTTGCATTTCACCACTACAAATTTAAGTTTTTTTGTAATTCATCGGTTTAATTTATTTTAAATAATCCTAACCAAATCTTTATTTATATAAGGCTGCAAGCGTTCATTAACATATTTGGCTGTTATCAAATCCACTGATATACCAAGAGCTTCCGATAGTTCTTGTTCCAGTCCTGTTAATTCCAATAAATCAAGGTTTGATGAGAAATCAATCAAAACATCCAAATCACTTTTATGGGTATGCTCATTGCGGGCATAAGAACCAAAAATGCCAATTAATGTAGGGTTGTACTTTCCTGTTAATTCTCGTATAACTTTTTCCTGATGAGCCGTAATCATTTTACAAAATTATTTTTTTTTGATTGTATTCTGTTATGACAAATTTTTAAGAGGAAATGGATACCAGCAAATGTTACGAGTTTTGAAAACTTGCATTATTTGGAAAGGTTAATCTCCCGGAAATTTAAAATTAGACCTTATGTCTTTGAATAATTAAGCAGGTAAAACACAATTTACTGCCGCCCATTCTTAAGATTTGGATAATAAAAAGGAATGGTTACTTTTGATAGACTAAAAAGTAATACATGATTAAAAAACTACTTATTTCAATTTTCCTGCTTGGCTTTTTTTATAAAGGGTTTTCCCAGTCTGAAATTTTAAGACATTTTGATCCAAACATTGCTACCTATCAATATCCTTCAGGGTTCAATTTGTTGATAGCCCGTTTTGAACCTGAAGCACCGGGACTCATAAAAAAAATAAGAATAAAAGTTGGCGGAACAATGGCTACCGGTTCCTTAGAAATTACGCTGTTTGGCCACGAAGGAGGAACTTCATTTCCTCAATTGGAATTGCCTTTGTTTCCATGGATTACTTTAAATAAAACCGTGGCAGGCGAAGAATGGATAAGTCTGGAACTGCCTACACCAATCAAATCAGTTAACACCCAGTTTTTTATTGCCTTTAAAAATTTAAAAAATGGGGCCAGAATTTATGCTGAAAATAAGCCTGCTGCCGCAACCTGTAAGTCGGGTTCAGGTGGTGATTATTATTTTATGTTTTTAAAAACTTTGGGTAATCAGTGGACTTTAGGTTCCAAAAATGCTTTTGCCGTAGAGGTGGAAATGGAGTATAAAAAACTTTTAGGTAATCCATTTTTCAAAGACTTTACCAATACTGTAGGGATAGATACCAATCTTGGAAACTCAGTTATAGCTTGGGCCGATGTGGATAATGACGGGTTTCAGGATTTGTTAACACAAAGCAAATTTTATAAAAACGAAGCCGGGATTTCGTTTAGTAATCAAACTTCAAAGATTGGATATTCTGGCTCAGCCTCAGCTATGTTCGTAGATTTGGACAACGATTATGATTTAGATATTCTGGCATTCTTTTCAAGTGGTGATTCGGGTATTTTTTTCAGAAATGAAGGCGGTTTAATTTTTAAAAAAATAAAAACTACCGGATTGAAATCGTTTCCCTCCATCAGCTCATTTTCGGCTGCAGATATTGATGGCGACGGGTTTCCTGAAATATTTATAGGTCAGCTTTGGGGCGCTTATCCCGAGCCTTATCCTAATTATTTGTTTAAAAATAATGGGAATGGTGTGTTTTCAGATATTACCAATAAACTCTATCCTAATCATAACGGACTTGCAAATTTTCCTGAAAAAGTGGTGTGTAAATCTTCCGATCAGGCCACATGGCTAAGCAATGGAAATACCAACAGGCGGAGCCGCGGTTCAAGCTTTGTTGATTTTGACAGTGATGGTGATTTGGATTTATATATTACCAATTATTTTTTAGAACCCGACGAGTTTTTTAGAAACAATGGCGATGGAACTTTTACCGATATTATATCGGAAAAAGGAATTGATAAAAATAATACAGGAAGCAATCACGGCACCGGTATTGACTTTGGCGATTACAATAACGACGGCAACTTTGATATTTTGCTCCCCCAATTCTCGCATCCTGCATTTGCTCTGCAATATGATCATCGGAACACAACGGTTTACAAAAACTCAGGTAAGCCTGATTATAATTTCACCGATTTAAATAAAACCAATGAAATGGTAAATCCGCCTTCAGGTATTCAGTACGAAGAAACCTATGCCGGTGGCACGTGGGGAGATGTGAACAATGATGGTTTATTGGATTTTTATATCTCCGTTTTTTATGGTTGCCGCTATGTTAAACTGTACCTGCAAAATCCCGATCACACTTTTAGTTTAAAAACGTATGATTATGGCTTACAAAAACTCAATACTGGTGAAGATGCTACTTGGTTAGACTTTAATAACGACGGATTGTTGGATCTTTGCTCAGGTGACGAAGGCCGAATAAGGCTTTATAAAAACGAAGGTGAAAAAGATACCAGGTTTATAACCTTTGATATTAAAGCCGCTAATGGAAACCTGTTTGCAATTGGGAGTAAGGTGATTGTGTATTCAGGTGGTCAAAAACTTACCCGACAAATTACAGCCGGACGAGGCGTGAGGCACCAATCGCCTTATCGTTTGCATTTTGGTTTAGGTAAAAACTCCATTGACAAAGTAGAGGTTTACTGGCCTGATGGAAGTATGGAAACGATTTTCGGATTTATGGCCAATCGCAATTATTTTATTGAACAGGGAAAACCGGTTGAAGGACTGTTGTCGGTTCAAAATGAATTATTACTTTTTGGAAATCCGGGTTCCCAAATTCAGGTAAATTTTTTAACACAAAATTCAGGTAATTTAAAAATTAAAGTAATTGATGTTGCAGGCAGAATTGTAAAAAACATTGCTGATGAAACAATAGAATCGGGTTCAAAAACATATGCTATTTCAGGAAATGACTTTGTAGCCGGCACCTATTTGGTTCAGGCTATTTTCAACGGGAAAACCTATTGCAAAAGATGGATAAATATAAATCCTTGATTTGGATTTGGAAGTTTTGATATAAAAAAAAACCGGTAACGAAAAAAAAACTAAATTATTGCAATAACCTATTTTTTAGAGTTTTACATACTTAAACGAAATATTAATTCGTTTAAGAAATAAAAAACGTATGAACTCAAAACTCTTTTTATTTCTGTATCTATTCCTCGCCTTAACCGGTTTTTCACAAACACGACGCGAAGAGCAATTCTATTTTCAAAGTGACAGCTTTAATCTGAAATCAAACCATATGCCGGGCATGAACCGACTGCTTGATGCCATGAAAATTAATCCTTATTACCGGATTACAATGCAAGGTAGTGCCGACAGTATTGGGGTAGAAAATTACAATTATGAACTGAGCAAAAAACGAATTGCGGCTATCAGAGCCGAGATGCTGAGGAATGGCATAAAAGTCAATCGCATAAAAGTGGATCCTAAAGGTGAAATGCGGCCTGCTTATGATAATGGAACCGAGGCGGGAAAACAGAGAAACCGACGGGTTGACGTAAAAGTATTATTTGATAAGGATACCATTTTTAGGGATGGCTGTGCTAAAACATTTATTGCCAAAGGAACATTCGACCCTTATTTTACCAATGAAATTCTGATTAAATTTTATCCCGTTACCAATTATGAGCAAATGCAAAGCAACAATGTATCGGCTCAAACCCTGGACGGGAACTATCTTTTTTCGAACGGGATGATGCGAATTACCTCAACGGTAAATGGCATTGAAGTGAACCCGCGAAAACCTGTTACTATTCGGATTCCGGCTCATAAAATGGATCCGTTAATGGAAATTTATGAAGGGATAACAGCAGGTACAAAACCTGTAAACTGGAAAAAACTCGATATTAAATTTAAAAAAGGCTACGATGATTGTGCCTATTTTGAAGTGGATGGTTCTTTTTTGAACCGTTGGGTAAATATTGACAAACCCAGGCCAAGTCAAAATACCATTTGTCAAAACAATCCCTTTGCCTGGCTCGATATGCCGTCAATAGATAATGATTCATCCAAAGTGATAGAAAACGATATAATTCTTTCGTTTGCAAAAAGCGATTTTAACGGCATAAGTATGGACAGTATTGAGGTAAATACGGACAAAATAACAACCGTATGCCAGCTTATCGAAAACCGTATTACAGGAAAAACCATGGATGAAAATTTCCTGACCCGCGACCAAAACATTTTGCACCTTAAAGGATTTACATCAGGTAACAAGCCGGTTGAAACAAGCTTAAAAAGTTTTACAGCATTTTTTCCATTGAAAAAAGTAAGCCTTCAGAGTGAATTTTTTATAGCCCGTGAAAGTGATAACGAAGATTTGATATGGGCCAGTGCGGGCAAACCCGACAGCATTTTTGAAATTAAAGGCTGCGATTGTAAATATGCGGTTAAGACGTTTGATTACCCTGTTAGTTTTATCAATATTTCGAAAGAGGAAACCAAAACCAGGGAACCAATAATGACCCGAAAGTTATCTTTTAAAAAGAAAGCCATTGAGGAACTGTTTGTCTATTATTCGGCCACTAAAAATCTGGTAGTAATAAAACCCAACTCTTCCAAAAAGTTTGAAATCCCTGTATTAAGCAACGAAGCCGGAATTGTAATTTTTGGAAAGTATGAGCAAAACGGCGAGATTTTCTTTTACGACAACCGCCTTGAAAAAATAAAAAAGAGATGGTTTAAAAAAGAAAGAATGGTAAAACCCGGTGCTTTTTCAAAAATGGATCCCAAAAAAGGGTTGAAACTGAAAAGCATTTCGTGTAGGAAATCGGGGTAGGGAATATTGCAACGTTGACGAGGTTCAAAACCTCGTCAACGTTTATTAATAATTAAGCCACGAGCCATGAATAATAGAATGAATTACCATTTTATTCTTTTCGGCCTTAATAGCAATTACCCAATCGTTATAAAACAGGCATTTTAATTTTCGAAGGTTAAATTCCGGGAATTTACAAAGAGGAAGTGCCTGAACAGAATCCATTTGTGAAACGATGAAATTATAAAATTTAGTCATATAACGATTACCGCTTCCTACTGTATTTTTAGTCTCCACCCAATCAGCAATGCTTTTTAATGTTTTCATTGCCGGGGCTTTAATTTCAATCTGCATTACTTTTTGTCGTTGTTATACTTAACAATTTCGTCTTTCAAAATTAAACTTTCACTTACTTCCGCTTCATCCAACAGATAGTTTAATTCTTCGCTCGTTATTTTCCGTTTTGAAGGAAAAGCATAGTCAGTGGCAGAAGGTATTTCTGTGGTAACAAACCCTAATTCCTTAATCAAATCAATGGTGAGTTTACCTTTGGTACTGTGTTCATCTATGTCTATCAGCAATTTCATATGTAATTAATATTTATTTTTTTGACTAAGGTCATATGGAATACCCAATTTCATTCGTGGTCTGTATGCATATCCAGCACAAGGGCATTTCATAAAACAAAAATAAGTTTATTCGATTAATTTTAGAATATTACTTATGCCGCTTTGATATTTCCAAGCTGAGTCCCGCAATGACTATTGCCTTTGTTCATGGGAGATTTGGCTATGAAAGAAAAATAAATTTATTTCAGATTCATAAATATTAGCTTTGTCATCAATTGCCAAATATTGAATCAGGAACCTAAAAATTATTTAAAGATTAATAGAGACCACCGAAGCATAAGCTGTGGAATTAAAGTAATTGGTTTTATAGATAAAGACACAAAATATTTTGTAAAATACATACCGGCTTTTGAAATGTC
>CAYHCM010000119.1:0-5654 GCA_964355045.1 uncultured Chitinophaga sp.
AATAGGAATTTACGAATAGGAATATTAAATAATAAATCAAAATTCACAAAACATAAATAAAAAGATATGGATGTTCGTTCACAAATATCAATGGTGTTTCATCTCGACAAATGTATCGGATGCCACACATGTTCTATAGCTTGTAAAAATATCTGGACCGACCGTAAAGGTGCAGAATACATGTGGTGGAATAATGTGGAAACAAAACCCGGAACCGGCTATCCCACCAAATGGGAAGATCAAAGCATATACAAGGGCGGTTGGCAAAAAGACAATGGTAAAGTTTCACTGAAAGGAGCAGGTAAAAGGAGAGGGCTTACAAATATTTTTTACAATCCTAATATGCCTGTTATTGACGATTATTATGAGCCTTTTACTTTTAAATATCTCGATTTAATTGAAGCTCCCGAAGGTGATGATCAGCCTACTGCTCGTCCGGTGTCTCTTGTAACAGGGGAACCTATTGATATCAAAATGGGACCCAATTGGGATGATGACCTTAGCGGAACAACTGATTTTGCACGTAACGACCCTAATTTAAAAAATCTTTCGGCTGCCGAGCAAGAAGTAATGTTTCAATTGGAGAGAATGGCTTTCTTTTATTTACCAAGAATTTGTAATCATTGCCTCAATCCGGCCTGTGTTGCATCATGCCCTTCAGGCGCTATATACAAGCGCGGAGAAGATGGCGTAGTGCTGATTAATCAGGAAGTTTGCCGGGCCTGGCGTATGTGTGTAACTGCGTGTCCTTATAAAAAATCATATTATAATTGGCATACCGGAAAATCAGAAAAATGTATTCTTTGTTTTCCGCGTTTGGAAGCAGGTCTCGCACCTGCGTGCATGCACTCATGTGTCGGGAGAATTCGTTACCTTGGAGTTTTGCTTTATGACGCATCAAAAATTGAATCGGCCATAAATGATGATGAGAAAAATCTTATTGACCGTCAGCTCGACATAATACTTGACCCGTTTGATGAAGAGGTGATTCGGGCTGCCAAGATGAACGGTGTGGCCGATTCAACAATTCATGCTGCACAATTTTCTCCTGTTTATAAATATGTCAAGAAATGGAAAATTGCCTTACCGCTTCATGCCGAATTCCGCACATTGCCAATGCTATTTTATGTTCCGCCATTGCTTCCTGTTATGGCTACCGTAAAACAGGTTGATAACACGGCTCAATCAGAGAAGATGAATCCAATAGCCAAATACTGGGACGACAATTGGTTATACGATACAAGTACCAAAGAACTTTGGGGAACATTGGATCAGGTTCGTTTTCCATTAAAATATCTCGCCAGTTTACTCAGTGCAGGCAATGAAGATATGATAAAAGATAAATGGAAAAAACTTATGGCTGTAAGAATTCATCGAAGAAGGGTAACTGTGGGTGATATCAGCGATGAGAAAGCAGAAGAAGTTTTACGCGAAGCAGGAATAACAGCCCAAATGGCCGATGAAATATTTTATCTTACTGCTTTGGCCAAATTTGAAGATCGTTTTGTAATTCCTCCCGCACATCGTGAGCAGGCCATTGAAATGATGGACTTCACAGGTGATACAAAAGGTGAAATCGGTTTCGGAATTAAGAGTAAAATCAGAAGGGGATTATAATTATTAAAAAAATGGAAACAGCATACGATATAACTCCAAAAACAGAATCCTTACATAAGCCATTGTTGGTTGACTACGAGTTGCTGGCAAGTTTATTTGAATATCCGGCAGATCAATCATATCCGGCAAGGATCAAAGAAATACATTCTCATTTTAGTAAATGCTCGCCAGAGTCAGCTATCGCGATGAAAACGTTTGTCGAATTTACCGAGATATCTTCATTAAGAGAAATGCAGGAACTTTTTCTTCGGTCCTTCGATTTACAGGCTATTACTACACTGGATATCGGATTTATTCTTTTCGGTGAAGATTACAAACGCGGGCAATTACTCGTTGGTTTAAATCAGGAACATCTGGCAGCAGGAAACCCTTGTAATACTGAACTCTCGGATCATTTACCCAACATCCTCAGGCTACTTCCAAAAATGAAAGACTTTACCATGCGGGATGAAATAGCAACGCGGTTGGTAATCCCCGCAATTGTTAAAATGAGAGATGAGTTCGAAGCAGAAAAGATAGAGAAGAAAGATGAGATTTATAAAAAACACCTTAAAGTGATTTTGGATTATTCGGATCAGTACAGAACAGTTTATCAAACATTACTTCAGGCATTATTCGTTGCACTGAAAAATGATTTTGGCTATGAAGAAGCAATTGAATTAAAACCTGAGGTAGTATGCGAAAACCCCTTATCATGCTCATGCAGTGGTGCCGACTTGGCTTATACCCAAGGAATAGCTACACCTAAAGATTTCAGTCAAAATATAGAAACCGAAATGCTTACTGAAAAATAAAAAAAAATAAATTTAATTATCATGAATATTTTAGACAACTTTTTACTCATCGGGCTTCCCTACATTGCTATTTCCCTTTTTTTGGTTGGGTCCATCTACAGATACACGTATAAAGGATTTCAATTTTCATCTCTCTCATCTCAATTTCTGGAAGGCCGAAAGTTGTTTTATGGTTCAGTTCCATTTCATTGGGGGGTAATGTTTCTTTTCTTCGGGCATCTTGTTGCGTTCATATTTCCGAGAAGTGTACTTGCATGGAACAGTCAGCCTGTTCGTTTGATGATTTTAGAAATAACCGCGTTTGTTTTCGGTATCAGTATGTTAATAGGGTTGGTAAATCTTATAATAAGACGTTACACCACTCCCCGCCTCAAGTTTGTAACCAATAAAATGGATTTCGTAGTATATATTTTATTAATTGTTCAAACCGTAACGGGATTGTGGATTGCTTACAATTTCCGTTGGGGTTCTTCCTGGTTTTCATCATTACTAACTCCTTATTTGTATTCCATTTTTACTTTACAGCCTGAAATTGCCGCAATAGTTCCACTTCCGTGGACAGTGAAATTGCATATTATCGGTGCGTTTGCAATTATCGGGCTTATACCTTTTTCACGAATGGTCCACTTTCTTGTTCCTCCTATAAATTATATCTGGCGCCCGTTCCAGCAAGTAACGTGGTATTGGAACAAAAGAAAAATACGCAGCCCGCGAACACCCTGGTCAGTACAGCGCCCAAAAAATAATTAAAGAATGTTCCTGAACATTGTTACTGATGAAGAATTACTTACCAGCCAGATTGTAAAAGCAATGTTGCTTTTTGTCATCAGTGCAGGAATAATTTATAATCTGTTAAGGCTTGTTCGCGAACAAATAAAAACGAAGAAGATTATCAACGCTGGAATTCTTGCCATACTGATTGTCGTAATTTTTTTGGTTTTTTATGAGTTTTGCATAGAATATGCCCTGATAAAAAATCCGAAATATATAGAAGGTAAAACAATTGGCTACTGCAGTGTTTTTGCACAGGGCGAGGGAATAAAATTTGAATACGAAATAAACGGGAATAAATTCTGCAATTGCAATACGTTTCACCCTATTTCAAAAGACAGTATTGTTGTTCCCGGAGGAAAATACATGGTGCGGTACTCTTCTGCATTTCGTAATTTAGGAAGAATGAATTTTAAAATGAAAACAGAAGAATAGGGAGATTAATAGGTAAAACAGATGGAACAAAAAGTAACATCCACAGCCCATAAAATTTTATTTCTAAACACGCTTGCATTTACTGTTTGCTTTGCTGTGTGGATGTTCAATGGTGTACTCGTTGCTTTTCTGGTTGACAATCAAATTTTCAAATGGAACCCGGTTGAAATAGGTTGGTTACTCGCCATTCCGGTTCTGAGCGGTTCTATTTTACGGCTTAATGGCGGAATATGGACGGATAAATATGGTGGAAAATGGATGTTTGGCGGATTGCTTATTCTCTGTGCCATCCCTATGTATTTAATGAGCTATGCTAATAGTTTTGCAGCTTTTGCCTGGTGTAGTTTCGGTTTTGGAATCGCAGGCGTTGGATTTTCAATTGGCATTGCATCTACATCCTTATGGTATCCCAAAGAATGGCAGGGACGTGCGCTGGGAATTTTCGGCATGGGAAATTTCGGAGCGGGAATTACAACCCTTATAGCTCCTACACTTCTAAAAAATCTTACCCACGATGGAGCTAATCTGGAGGGATGGAGACAACTGCCCCAAATTTATTCAGCGAGCTTAATAATAATGGGAATCATCTTTTTGATTTTCGTCAAAAACAAAAAATCGGAAGCAGCAAAAGGTAAAAGTTTTATAAAAATGTTGGAACCTTTAAAACAAACGCGGGTTTGGCGATTTGGTTTATATTATTATCTTGTATTCGGATGCTTTGTGGCCCTCTCGCAATGGTTGGTCCCGTATTATCTAAATATGTATTCTGTATCACTTATTACCGCAGGATTGTTTGCTTCAATATTCAGTATGCCGTCGGGCCTTATCCGTGCTTTGGGAGGCTGGTTATCTGATAAATTAGGTGCAAGAAAAGTGATGTATTGGATTTTTGTGGCCTCGTGTATTATGTGTTTTCTTCTTATTGTTCCTCAAATGGAAATGGAATCTCCCGGTGAAGGTCTCCTTGCTACAAGACAAGGTACGGTTACACACGTCTCTGATAGTCTAATTACAGTTGATGCAATAAATTACCCTATGATAATAAAACCTGAAAATAAGAATTCCGGCGAGGCCTTTACGATATTCCCTGTTAAAAAAAAATGGCAGGTACCGGTAGTAAAGGTTGGTGACCATATTGTAAAAAAACAATTAATAGCTAAAGGTACCACGCATATTTATTTTCAGGCGAACATTTGGATAGCTACCATTTTAATTTTTTTAATTGGAATTGTTTGGGGTATCGGTAAAGCTGCAGTTTATAAACATATTCCCAACTATTTTCCTAACGATGTTGGTGCAGTTGGAGGAATGGTTGGAGTGCTTGGCGGATTAGGCGGGTTCTTTTCTCCAATTATTTTCGGATACTTACTTAGAGAAACAGGACTTTGGACAAGCATGTGGATATTTCTTTTCTTTGTTACGGCAATATGCCTGTGGTGGATGCACAGGACGATTACTCATATGAGGGATCAAGCTGCACCGCATACCAAAGAAAAATTTGAATCATCAAACGGACATTAAATTTATAAATAATTGTATGATGAAAACCTGGCTTACAAAATGGGATCCTGAGGACAATGATCTTTGGGAAAAAGGCGGTAAACGTAAGGCATGGCGAACCCTTATGATAACAACAATTACTCTTACTTTATCCTTCGCTACATGGTTCATGATGAGTGCAATTGTGGTGAAACTTCCCGGCATCGGATTTAAGTTCACCACCAATCAATTGTTTTGGCTTGCTGCTATGCCGGGATTGGCCGGAGGCACATTGCGCATTATACATACTTTTTTATTGCCGGTTTACGGCACCAGACATGTTATAACTTTTGCCACCCTTATAAAATTAATTCCATGCATTGGAATTGGTTTAGCCGTAATGAATACCGGAACGCCGTTCTGGGTGTTTATGGTGCTTGCTTTTACCTGTGGATTTGGCGGAGGTGATTTTTCTTCCTATATGCCAAGTACCAATTTATTTTTTCCAAAAAGGTTAAAAGGAACTGCGCTCGGAATACAGGCAGGTATTGGAAATTT
>CAYHCM010000119.1:5754-7268 GCA_964355045.1 uncultured Chitinophaga sp.
GAACAGTTGGATATTTTCAAAGAGAAACATACGTGGTTTTGCACCATTACATATGTAATGACCTTTGGTTCGTTTGCCGGATTATCGGCTGCGTTTCCGCTTATGATGAAAACACTTTATGGTAGTTTTGACGGGGCACCCGATCCGTTGAAGTATGCGTTTTACGGGCCACTTATTGGCTCCGCCAGTCGGGTGCTTTTTGGGTTTGTTTCTGATAAAACAGGTGGTGCCATTCTAACAACCATTACAGGCATAGGTTTGATAATTGGTTGCACAATGCTTATCACCATGGGACTAGTTGCACCCACAAGCATGGAGCAATTTCCAATGTTTGTGATAGTTATGCTTGGATTATTCTTTTTTACAGGAATAGGAAATGCAGCTACATTCAGGCAATACCCTATAATCTTTCAACACAATCCGCGGCAAGCCGCAGGAGTTATAGGCTGGACTGCAGCAGTAGCGGCTTATGGTCCTTTTATTTTCTCCGTGATTATTGGTGCTGTGATTGGCGCCACCGGTACGGCAACTAATTTTTTCTACGGTCTCATTGCTTTCTCAATAATTGCAACATGGATAAACTGGCAATATTACAATCGTAAAGGGTGTGAAAGACCAAGCTAATATTATTCAGATATAAATATGATACGAATCAGTATAATTCATAATAATAACACAGTCATTTGAAATAAATTAAAATTATAATACACTAAAGATGAACACTATTTTTACAAATACCGATTTCATAAAAAGAAATGCAGAAAAAGAAACAATCGGGCAACCTGAGTATTCACCTATGGATCCACCCGATGCATATAAACCACCCGGCATTGAGCCGGTAGCTTATCATGAACTTTCGGTGTTTCTTCGTCATCTTATTGACGAGCATAAAATAATTTTAATAGAATTGGATCAATTCGAAACTGCTCTTATAGAAATACGAAAAGAAGGTGTCAACAAAGAAAGAAACAGAAAGCTCGGTGAGTTCTTTCAATTTCTTGACGAAACTATCGTCATGCATAACCTGAAAGAAGAACGGGTTTTGTTTCCGCTGCTTCACGACCGCTTAATTGACATAGGCGAAAAAAGTGCAACCGCTATTCCCGAAACTGCGGTGGATATGCTCGAAAACGATCATATAAAAATAATGCAGCTTACTACTCTATCATTTAGTTTAATGGGAATTGCATCGCGGCTTACTGATCCTGCATCTCGTGCCGTGCTTGTTGATATGGCTGTGGAACAAGGCAATTCATTAGTAGAACTGATTCGCCTTCATATTTTCCGTGAAGACAATGTTGTATTTGCACTTGCGCATAAATATCTTACTGCTGTTGAATTTAAAGAAATGGAAGAGAAGTTGAAAAAATATTTTTCAATTATTTTGTAACGTCCGATTTAATTATCAAAAGAAAATTTATGAAAAATCCGATCCTGTTTTTTACGTTTTTTGCACTATTTGTTGCTTCAAATGTATGTTACGCACAAACAACTATTACAGGGGAAATTCGTCC
>CAYHCM010000119.1:7368-10571 GCA_964355045.1 uncultured Chitinophaga sp.
TTCAGCCAAACTGTTGGACCTTATATTGAATTTAAAAAGAGTAAAATATTTGTTTCTGTCCGTGGTTATTATCAAACGGGAACTGATGGTGCCACCAAAAAAGATATTAAAGCATTTTTCGGCGGAGCAGATATTTCTTATGCATTAATTTCAAAACTTACTATAGGAATTGGAGGTGAAATACTTTCAGGACAAAGTCAAACGGATACAACAAAATACTACAGGGACGTAAACCATTCTTTCAATCCCCTCTATGGCACAGCCCATAAATTCAACGGCTATATGGATTATTTTTATGTTGGCAATCATATCAACTCTGTTGGTCTTGGTGATTTTTATTTCAAGGCAAAATATAAAGATAAAAAATGGTGGATAGGCCTGGATATACATCAGTTTATAACTGCTGCCGATGTGCTTGATAAAACCGAATTAGTAAAATCAGGAAATCGCAAAGCCATGGATCCTTCATTGGGAACTGAGCTTGACCTTACTTTTTTTCTAAGCCTATCGAAAGGGGTCACTCTTCAGGCAGGATATTCGCACATGCTTGCCACAGAAACAATGAAAGCATTAAAAGGCGGAAGCACTGACAGAATCAACAATTGGGCTTACGTCATGGTATCTTTCAAGCCACAACTATTTAAATACTGATTTCAAAAAATATTTATTCAATAAAAATTTATAATAACAGAATATCAATCTTAAAATGCTAAAAGATAAATACGACCGTGTTCACGATTACCTGCGGATTTCACTTACCGATAAGTGTAATCTTCGCTGTGCATACTGTTGCCCGGTTGACTTGCCGAGAGGATATTTTGCAGGGGCCACTCAAATGACGGCTGAGGAAATTGACTTCATCGTTTCTGTTTTTGTAAAAGAAGGTGTAAAAAAAATCCGTCTCACGGGTGGAGAACCCCTGATTAGAAAAGATGCCGCGAAAATTATTGAACGTTTATCAAAATATCCGGTCGAACTTGGGATTACTACGAACGGGGTATTTGTTCATGAGTTTATTGAAAATTTTATTAATGCAGGAATACATTCTGTTAATGTAAGTCTGGATTCTCTTAATAAAGAAAAAAATTATTTCATAACACAGCGGAACGAATTTGATAGAGTTACATCTAACATTAATCTATTGCTTAAACATAATTTTCATGTAAAAGTAAATGTGGTTGTCATGAAAAATGTGAACAATGATGAGATACTTGATTTTATAGAATGGACAAAGTATCAAAAGGTGCATGTGCGGTTTATCGAATTCATGCCATTTGAAGGAAACGGGTGGAACAAAGAAAAAGTGTTTTCTCAAATGGAAATTCTTGAATTAATTTCTTCAAAATACGATTTCATCAAATTACCCGGAGAAAAAAGTGATACAGCCAAAAAATATTTTATTCCAAAACATAAAGGAACATTTGCCATTATCAGCACCATGAGCGAACCTTTCTGCATCGGCTGCAACCGTATGAGATTAACTACCGACGGCAAAATTAAGAATTGTCTTTTCTCTAAAAGTGAGGTAGATATTTTAGGAAGCCTCAGAAAAAATGAGGACATTCGTCCACTAATAAAACAATGTGTAAGAGATAAGGAAGAGGCATTAGGTGGACAATTTACCTCTATATTTGAAGATGCGGATTACTCAAAAATTATTAACCGTAGTATGATAAACATAGGTGGATGATTTTTTCCCGTCGTAATTGCCTTGATAGCATATCGAAAGTGGTCAACAATCAGATTTCAAAATACAGTAGCCTTAAATTACAAAGAAGGCTACAAATTACTCCCGATACTTTTCCCGCCATCCACATTCCCGGCTCATTCCATTATTATGACCTCGGCTTGGAAGTGCCTTGTTAGAAATCTCTGCCGGGAAGAAAATTTAACTTTTCCTAATACAACAATTTACCTAAAACAATTTCATGAATAAAAGCGGTATCGTTTTCTATTCTAAAAACAATGGCCCATCCATTAATAAAAATGCAGGAAAACCCTCTTATTGCAAAGTGACGATGTTTGCATAATTTGTAAATAACAGATGGTTTAATTGAATTTTCAATTTTTGAAATAAACCGTTCTATAAAATGATATCCACTTCCTTGAAGGTTAATACTTTCAATAAAATCTGCCAAATTTATTAAAGCCTTTTCAGCATTTTCAAGATAAATGAAGTTCATTCTTCATTTATTTGGTTTTGTAATTTTTAAGTATTTCGGCACCGGTTTTTCCTTTTCCTTGATTTGGATAATTATCAAAGTAGGTATTCCACTCGTCGTCCGTAAGCGGTCTTCCTATACCTAAAGCCATTTCAGATGGGGTAATCCGATACGGTTCTAAAGTCTCCACATAATGAAGGCTTGCTACCAAGTTATCCAATTCCTGAAGATGCTCTTCAGTATCTACCTTATACGTTCTGATTATCATATTACAAAAATAAACAGAAACTACAGAGTTTTTATTGATACAATTTTTTTTTCAAGGGAGCTCGGCCTGAAAAAAATTTACCATATTGGTAATTTAATTATACCTTTGCCAATACAAACAACGGTGCGGGTAATTGCAAAAAGTACATTGCGGGATTTTTGGATGATTCACAATGATTGTGAAAACCAGTTAAAATCGTGGTATGATGAAGCTGAAAAATCTAATTGGATTTCACCCAATGAAATAAAATTGGATTATCCTTCAGCAAGCATATTACAAGATAATAGAGTAGTGTTTAATATTAAAGGTAATTCGTATCGTTTGGTTGTAAAGATTAATTACAAATATGGAGTTATTTGGATTAGATTCATTGGTACTCATGGTAAGTATGATAAAATAAAAGCTGAAACAATATAAATTATGAACTATAAAGTTATAAAAACCGAAGAAGAATATAAACAAGCACTAAAGAGACTTGAAGTTATATTTGACGCAGAATTTGGAACACCAGAAGGAGATGAATTGGATTTATTATCCTTATTAATTGATACCTATGAAAAGATTCACTATCCTATTGATTTACCGGATCCAATTGAAGCTATTAAATTTAGGATGGAACAAATGAATTATAAACCAAAGGATTTGGCGGATGTGATAGGATTCAGAAGTCGGGTAACTGAAATATTGAGTAAAAAAAGAAAATTGTCCTTAGCTATGATTCGCAAGATTAATAAACGAATGCATATTTCAACAGAGGTATTAGTTCAAGAATA
>CAYHCM010000120.1:0-4390 GCA_964355045.1 uncultured Chitinophaga sp.
CTAACATTTCAATATGCGAAACCGGTTTCGCTTATTTCTTCTTTAGCCGAAATAGTAAAATATCCTGTAACCTTTATCATATAAGGGTTATCACTAAAAATTAAATTTTCTCTAAGTTTCGCATTTACACTTTTCGGGTTTCATATGTATTTTTCTGTTTTTTATTTATATGTCATATGGAATACCCATGAATTTCAAATGTGTTGGTGTGCATTTTTGCTAATGGGTATTTCGCATATTTTTTTTTACAAGTCAAAAGTAAGATTTATTTTTATAAATCTCATTTATCCATCGGGTTTATTATTTGGTAATATCCATTGGTAGTTAGGGTGTAAATTTATTCAATACCTTATCTGTTTTTTAATGTGTTCATGAATCTCATACTTAGGTTTTGGAAGTTTATTGAATAGGCTTCGGTAAACACTACTCATACCTTAACGATTCAATAGGATCCAACTTTGCGGCCTGGCGTGCAGGCATTATTCCTGCCAATAATCCTACAATAGTGCAAAGCACAATAGCCAAAATAATCCATGCCCAGGGAATTACCATCGGGCCGTCAATCATAGATGAAACCACATTGCCTGCTATGATTCCTAAAATAATTCCTCCCAAACCACCAAATTGACAAATAACAATAGCTTCCATCAAAAACTGCCGAAGTATTTGACCGCGTTTGGCGCCCAATGCCTTGCGGGTTCCTATTTCACGGGTACGCTCCTTAACCGAAACCAGCATAATATTCATAAGCCCTATGGTGGCTCCAAACAAAGTGATAAACGCTATAACATATGCTGCTATACTTACAAATGAAAGGCTTGAAATAAGTTTGGTTGATAATCCGTCGCTCGATTGAAAATCAAAATTTAGCGGCATTTTGGGGGTCAGTCCCCTTACATTTCTGAATATTCCGGTGGCGTAACTTTGGGCTGCTGCAAGCATGGTATGATCGGTTACTTTTACTCCTATACTATAACTGCTGCCCGGTTGAAAAAACTTTTTATGCCCTGTGGTATAGGGCACAAGCATTATACGGTTTGAACCAAAATCAAAAGCCTGGCCCTTTGATTTTAAAACTCCGATAACTAAATATTTGTTACCTCCTGTTACTATCGTTTTATTAATAGCAGATACTCCGTCAAAAAGTTTGAGGTTCAATTCATCCCCTATTACAGCCACCTGCAATTCGTTTTGTACATCCGACCGTGAAATGTAGCGGCCTTCAGCTAAATCTTGCCCGTTAATTATTAAATAATTTTCATCGGCTCCGGTAATATTAACATTGGGGTTGCTTTTTTCGTAGGGCGATTTTACCACAGCCTGCCACGTATAATTTATATAATTAGAAACCACCGCCGGAAATTTAAAGCGTTCCTTGAAATCGAGGCATTGCTTTAAATCAATGTTTTTATATTCGGTGTATTCATCTTCATCAAAATCAACAAAGGCGCTTCCGTTAATTATGGTAAATGTATTGGTTCCCAAAAGGCTGAAGTTGTCGGTAATAGAAGCCTTCATTCCATCAATGGCTGTAAGCATTCCTACCAATGCCATAATACCGACGGCTATAATCAGACAGGTTAAAATAGCCCTTCCCAGATTAGCCCTTACGGCATCTATTGCTATTTTTATATCCTGGAGGAGAGGCATTTTTTATTTACGATTTTTGATTTACGATTTACGATTTTAGATTTCGTTGACTTCTTTGGAATTTGAACTTTGGGATTTGGGATTTGGAATTTTGTTTTTAGGATTTGGGATTTGGAATTTGAGGCGTTGCTAGATAATATTCAATAAGCAATTTTCAATGTTCAATAATCAACCTTTCTTCGCATGATTAAAGCTTATTATTTTTCTTAGAGGTGCTAATACTTTTAGCTACATTAGCTATTAATTCCTCAGTTTCCTTATAAATATCATCAAGCTTCGATACTGGTTTTATCATTTCCTTTTTGCGGATTACTTTTAATGCTATTCTGCATTCTTTAAATTCTTTTAGTACTACACTCATTTTATGAGCAAAATTCTTTGGTGATTCAGCAGCTTGGGCTTCGCCGTAATTGAAGGCAGGTGAATGACCTGATTTAATCAATTGACCCGCAATATAATTCCCGGCTTTTGTATTAGGTAATGCTTCTACAATATCAATAATTCTAAAAGCATAATCAACCAACCTGTCTTCTAAATCATATTTTCTATTTTGCATCCGTCAGGAATTGAAAATTGAGTATTGAAAATTGAGTATTGATTATTTGAAACGAATATATACATTTTTAAATCTAAATTATTCATAGCCTTACAAATTTTATTAAACTAATTTGAAAGCCAACATAGATTATGCCGAAAACGAGGTACCACACCCGCAGGTTTCTTTGGCATTGGGGTTGGTAAATGTAAATCCCCTTGCATTTAGTCCATCGCCATAATCCACCACCATACCAATTACATACATGATATGCGATTTATCCATTATTATTTCAGCTCCGTCCACTTCAAATTTTTTATCTCCGGGTTTAATATCATCAAAAGCCAAAAGGTAGGATAAACCCGAACATCCTCCGCCCTTTACACCTATACGTAAAGCCTGATTGGGCTGCACATCAGCGCTGCTTGTCAATCGTTTTATTTCGGCTAATGCAGCCTCTGTAATTGCTATCGGGCAATCGTTAATAGTTTCAGTTGTCATAATCAGCTTCAAAATTAATACAAAAATTTTGTATTCTGATATGAGTGAATACTTCCTAAATAACTACATTTGCACCTTATGATGCTCCTGCAAACAACATTATTCGAGGTAATAGTTGATATTTTAAAATTTATTATTCCTTCCATCATTGTTTTTTCGGCCACCTATATAATGATGCGCCAGTTTTTAGAAGAAGATTATAAAAAGAAACTTTTAGAAATAAAGGAAAAAAACGCCGGCCTTATTACCCCCATTAAATTACAGGCCTACGAAAGGCTTACCATATTGTTGGAACGTATAGCTCCCGATAACCTGATAATAATGCTTTCGCAACCAAGGCAAACCGCTTCAGAACTGCGTTTGCAAATAATAAATCAGGTGGCTGAAGAATTTAACCATAATATTTCTCAGCAAATTTATATATCGAGCCAGGCCTGGGAATTGATAAAAATAATACGTGAACATGTATTGCATATTGTAGATGAATCGTATAAAGCATTACCCGAAAACGCAAAAGGAACCGACTTGGGCAAAGCCATCTTAAGTGAATTAATGCTTCAAAAAAATCATCCCACCCGCGGAGGTATTGAGTTTTTGAAAAAAGAAATTGCACTTGTCATGTAGTTTTTCAATCTGATTTTCGGCAGTTCGCTGCAATTATTAGGTGTAATTAAGAATTTATTAATATAACAATACTCGTTAAGAAATATATAATAATTCTAATTAGTAATAAATACCCCCGGTCATTATTCTTATAAAAAGGCCTTTAAAAAACGAAAGTACCAATGAATACAAGGAGATTGATATAAGCCGACATAATTAAACCATAAAATATCATCACATAGAAAAAAACATGACCGGCTTAATAAATAGACAACAGCCCTCAAACCCTGATTTTACTATGTTAAAAAATTGTTAAAAATCAAGTATAAATAAATTTTTTTATGTGAATTTTTATTCAATATTTACAGTCGGATTAATAAGGCTAATCAAATATAGCTAAACCTTTGAAATCTAATTAATTTAATAACTCAATACACTAATGTCAGAAACCCACATTGAAGTTTGGAACAATTGTTTAAAAATTATTAAGGATAATATTCTTCCCCAAAGTTTTAAAACATGGTTCGACCCTATTAAAGCACTCAAACTGGAAAACAAGGTACTAACGATCCAGGTACCGAGCCAGTTTTTTTACGAATGGATAGAGGAGCATTATGTCGGATTACTGAAAAAGACCCTGGAAAAAGAATTGGGACCGGGGTCGAAACTTGAATACAATATAATAATAGACAATAGCCAATCGGCTAATGGAAACCCTTATACTATAAATGTACCTACCAAAAACCAGCCTAAGCATAAAAACGAAGTTGGTTTGCCAATCAATCTGAACAACAATATTCGCAATCCTTTTATAATTCCGGGATTAAAGAAAATGAATATTGATTCGCAACTCAATCCGGCTTATACGTTTGAGAATTTTATTGAAGGGGATTGTAACCGCTTAGCCCGAAGTGCAGGATTTGCTGTAGCCAACAAACCGGGAGGTACTGCTTTTAATCCATTAATGATATTTGGAGGAGTAGGATTGGGCAAAACCCATTTAACTCATGCCATTGGCAATCACATCAAAGCCATTTATGAAAAGAAAACCGTACTGTATGTTTCATCCGAAAAATTTATCAACCAATATTACGATGCCTG
>CAYHCM010000120.1:4490-10551 GCA_964355045.1 uncultured Chitinophaga sp.
TTTAACCATCTGCATCAGTCGGGAAAACAGCTTATTCTTACAAGCGACAGGCCGCCCAAGGATTTGAAAGATTTAGACGAACGCTTGTTATCCCGTTTTAAATGGGGATTATCAGCCGATTTGCAGATTCCTGATTTTGAAACCCGAATGGTTATTTTAGAAAGCAAAATGTATCAGGATGGAATAAGATTACCTAAAGATGTAGTGGAATATGTAGCTCATAATATTGACAGCAATGTGCGTGAACTGGAAGGTGCTTTGATAAGTTTATTGGCTCAGGCATCCCTTAACAGAAAGGAAATAGATATAGAACTGGCCAAAAAGATGATGAAGAATTTTGTGAAACATTCATCACGCGAAGTTTCTATTGATTATATACAGAAATTGGTAACTGAATTTTATGGCCTTTCGGTAGAACAGTTGAAATCGAAAACCCGAAAACGCGAAATTGTTCAGGCTCGTCAAATTTCCATGTACTATGCCAAAAGCATGACCAAAGCTTCCTTAAAAAGTATAGGTACCCACTTCGGTGGTCGCGATCATTCTACCGTTATTCATGCCTGCCAAACCGTGAATGACTTGATTGATACCGACAAAAAGTTTAAAAATGATGTGGAAGAAATAGGCAAACGAATAAAAATAAATACCTTTTAAAAAATATAACCCTGCTTAGGCAGGGTTTTTTATTATTGGTGTTTGCCACTAAAGCACTAAAATACCAAATTCCACTAAAAATATTTTTGTTCAATAAAATGAACATTACAACATTGGTATTATGGAAGCAAAAGTTTTCTTTAAAACAGTCGTTGTTTATTAGGCTAAATAATTACATTTGTCGGGTTAATGACCAAAATTCACGCGTATTTCCTTGCTGAACGAATTGAAAGCCTAATCGTAATTGCAATAGGAACTGCAGCTATTGTATGTGGTTTTTATTTTCTGTTGGTTATTAATAAAAGTTTCTCAAACGGGGTGAGTTGGCCTTTGCTTATAGTAGCTATCATTCAATTAACTGTTAGTGCTTATATTTATTTTAAAACTCCGGCCGATGAAAACCGGGTTGTTGCATTTTCCAAAAAAGGAAAAAAAAATATTAAAAATATTGAAATACCCCGGATGGAAATTGTAATGACCAAATTTAAACTTTACCTCTATCTCGAAATGGGGTTGATAGTTTTAGGACTGATATTATTTTTACTAAGTTCACCCGAAGGTTTTTGGAGAGGGGTAGGTCTTGGCATGGTAATTCAGGGAGGCATAATGCTCTTAGCCGATTCGTTTGCCGAAAACCGGGGGCAACGCTATTTGGATTTTTTGAGGGAAAGCTTCGGGTGAGGAAAGGAAGGGAAATTCCAAAATACAAATTCCAAATTCCAAGTACTTTAATACTATTTTTGTCGGCAACATGGAAAAAATAGCAATCGTTGGAGGAGGTTTGGCAGGTTCATTAATAGCCGTGTTTATGGCCAAGCGGGGTTTTGATGTTCATTTATTTGAAAAACGGCCCGATATGCGGAAAAATAAAATATCTGCAGGAAGGTCTATCAATTTGGCACTGAGTGAACGGGGAATCAATGCTTTGAAAAAAGTAGGGTTGGATAAACAAGTTTTGGCTACCGGAATCCCAATGTCGGGACGTATGATGCACACCAAATCTGGTGAACTTAATTATCAACCGTATGGTAAGGATGATCAGGCTATCTATTCGGTTTCGCGCGGTTTATTAAATATTCGTTTGCTTGAATTGGCAGATGAATTGCCCAATATCACCCTCTATTTTAATACCAATTGTGTGGATGCCAATTTGGATGAAGGCATCGTTTATTTTAAAGATGAAAATGGAACTCTTTCTGAATTTCAAGCCGACCGAGTATTGGGAACAGATGGCGCTTTTTCGGCCATCCGGTATAAAATGCAAACCACCGCACGGTTTGATTATTCACAGCAGTATGAGAAACATGGGTATAAAGAATTGTGTATTCCTCCAAATGCAAATGGTGAATTTCAATTGGATAAAAACCGCCTCCATATCTGGCCGCGTGAAAGTTTTATGCTGATCGCTTTACCCAATATTGACGGTTCATTTACCTGTACTTTATTTTTTCAGTTAGACGGGGTTTTAAGTTTTGATTCCATAAAAACGACTACGGATTTGGATACTTTTTTTGATACATACTTTGCCGATGTAAAACCGATGATTACCGATTTGCATCACGATTTTTTTAATAACCCTACCGGGCAATTGGTTACTGTAAAATGTTATCCATGGGCTCATGGAAAAATGGTTTTGATAGGCGATGCCGCCCATGCCGTGGTCCCTTTTTACGGGCAGGGAATGAACTGTTCGTTTGAAGATTGTGTGGTGTTTGATGAAATGCTCGAAAAATATTATCCCGATTGGGAAACCTTATTTAATGAATATCAAAAAGCCCGTAAACCGAATGCCGATGCCATTGCCAATCTGGCTTTGCAAAATTTTGTGGAAATGCGCGACTTGGTAGGAGATAAAGACTTTCTTCATTTTAAACATGTGGAGCATGAATTGTGTGAACTCTATCCTGGTATTTTCAGGTCGCAATACCAATTAGTAACTTTTAGCAACGAACCGTATAAATATGCTTTGGAACAGGGCAGCCGAAACAGCCAGATGGTAAATAAAATTATAAGTCTGGGGTTGGAAAATCAATTGGAAGATGAAGCCGTCATACAACCTTTATTTGATGAATTTTTAAAATGACCCCTTGAGAAAAAAATTCCTATCTGATTTTTTCTTTATTCAAGCCCTCAACCTGCTTATAAAACCGGTTTGGATTTTGGTGATTGACCGCAAAGTTCAAAACCTGTTGCCCAATGAGGAATATGGAACTTATTTCAGTTTGACAGGTTACAGTTTAATATTTATGATTTTGTTGGACTTGGGCTTAACCAATTACAACAACCGCGAGGTAGCTATTGATAGAGGATTTTATAAAACAAATTTTTGGTCTATCATCGGGGCTAAAACCATTTTGACTATTGCTTTTTTTATAATTGCCGTAGTCGTGGGATTGGTTATAGGTTTTACAAAAACCGACTTTTTAATATTTGGTTTATTGGCTCTAAACCAAACGCTTTTATCTTTTAATACCTATTTGCGATCTAATATTTCAGCTATTCATCAGTTCAAAATGGATGGCATTCTTTCGGTTATTGATCGCTTGTTTGTGGTTTTAAGTTTAGGTGCAATTATTTGGACTAGTCTGTTTCCATTGGAGTTAACCCTCTATACATTTATCCTTGCCCAAACCGCAGGATTGCTATTAACATTTATAATTTCTTGGATAGCAAACACTAATTATCTTGGCAAAGCAGAGTTTCATTTTGACACAGCCAAAATTTACAATCTTTTAAAAAAATCGTTGCCGTATGCCGCCATCATTGCCTTGATGACGATCTATACCCGATTAGATGGAGTATTAATTTTAAAACTATTGCCCAACGGACGTACCCAGGCCGGAGATTATGCCATGAGTTATCGTTTGTTGGATGCAGCCGCTATCATCGGAGCATTATTGGCCGGGCAGTTGATGCCTTTATTTGCAGCTAACCTGATTAATAAGGCAAGAATTTTTTCCATTGTTAAATGGGCTTCACTTATATTAATTCCGGTTCTAGTGGCCACCATTGTTTGCTCAATGGCAAGTTATTCAATAATACAAAAATTGTATCCTGAAAAATATTCAGAAACGGCTGCTTATGTTTTTGGAATCCTTATATGGTGTTTTCCCGGATTTATTTTGGTCAATATTTTTGGAACTTTACTTACAGCCGCCGGCCAAGTAAAACGAATTAATCAATTGGCTATTGTCGCCTGTATTATTAATATTTCTGGTAATCTTCTTTTTATGAATTCCTTTGGATTAATAGCTGTAGCCTTAACTGCAGTATTAACTCAGGTGTTTTTTGGGGTAGCCTGCTATTTTTCTTCCTCTAAAATTTATAGCTAATTATTACAACTCTGGTTTGAATCGTCTCTAAACGAATCAACCAAATTCGATGTCCATTGGCGGAAATTTGTATTTAATAGTGGTTGGGTATGGAAATCTGCCAAATCAAAGATTCATCCATACCTGCCGATAGCAATCGGCATTAAAAAATAAAAATAAAATAATTGATAATTTCAAAACAGATAACTTTTATACTTAGCATTAAAAGCCACAGATTCTCAGATTAAAAATTATTTCAGATTAAATCAGATAAAAAATAGTTCCTATTTTTTGGCGCAAAAGTATTTTTCACAAATACAAATTTTATCTCGCCTTGGCGGACTGATTTAATCACCTGAGAATTCTTAATCTAAGAATCTGTGGTATAATTTAGTTATATGATAGGTTTTAAACAAATCAATGCATTACCTTTAAAAGTCTCTGACTCGCAATTCTCTTAAATATTATTTTGAACACATGAGAATAATGTAACATAAAAACAGAAAGATGTAACATCTGTCAATTTTGATGAACTTAGTTTTGAAGCCTTAAATGATACACCTTTTAAAAACACAAAATCTGAAAATGAAAACATTTAAAAATCTTACTATTTGCCTGATTATTTTAAGTACTATTACCCTGATAGGTGCAGGTTGCACAATGAACAAAACCAGAAAAGGAGCCTTAATAGGAACTGCAAGTGGTGCAGCAATAGGAGCGGTGGTTGGTAGAGCCTCAGGAAACACAGCCCTCGGTGCCTTAATTGGAGCAACTTTAGGCGGTGCAGCCGGTGCCGTAATAGGTCGCCAAATGGATAAACAAGCTAAGGAAATTGAAAATTCAGTTCCGGGGGCTAAGGTTTATAGGGTGGGTGAAGGAATCATTGTTGAGTTTAATGATAAAATATTATTTGGTTTTGATAAATCAGATTTAAATGAAAGCGCAAAAAATAATCTTAATAGTTTGGTAATGGTTCTTAATAAATATCCTGATACAAATATTGAAGTTCAGGGTCATACCGATAATACCGGAACTGATAAATACAATATGGCATTATCAAAACGTCGTGCCGGAACGGTTTCAAATTATTTAGTATCCAAAGGAATTTCATCACGGCGAACAAGCACAAGAGGGTATGGTGAATCGGCTCCTAATTACAGTAATGATACAGAGGACAGCAGATCGCAAAATCGCAGAGTTGAATTTTTAATAACCGCCAATGCTAAGATGCGTGAAGCAGCCAAAAATGAAGTGGCAGTTAAATAATTATTCTTTTATAAACTATTAAAAAACTAAAATCATGATAAAAAAAATTGCAGGTTCAGTAATTATGTTGGCACTATTAAGCAGCATTGCCATAGCTCAGGAGGCCGTTAAACCTCCGCTTGGTAAATCTTCGTTCGGTATTTACGGAGGTGTAAATTTTCAAAATATAAATGGTAAAGATGCCTCCGGTACTAAATTAGAAAATTCATTGGTTACCCGATTTCATATCGGAGTAAATGATGAAATTCCTATTGCACCTGAATTTTATTTTCAGGCTGGTTTGCATTTTATTTCCAAAGGATCGGAAGGAACGATTATGTATAATGACAAACCTGTAACCCGCACTTTAACCCTTAATTATTTGGAAGTGCCGTTAAACTTTGTTTTTAAACCATTGGTGGGAACCGGAAATTTTATTTTAGGTTTTGGCCCTTATTTTGGATATGCAATTAATGGCAAAGCAAAATTTAAAGGAGAATCATATACGGGTGAACAGGATATTAAGTTTCAAAAATCTGCTCCAACAAGCGATGCCAATAATGCCATTTACTTTAAACACATGGATGTTGGTGCTAACCTGTTTTTTGGCTACCAGTTTGTTAATGGTTTTAATATGATTTTCAACTCTCAGTTGGGTCTTATTGCTATAAACTCTGATGTAAGTACCAAATTAGTAAATAAAAACACCGGATTCGGATTATCGTTGGGGTATAGATTTTAAATTAAATTATTGAGAATAAATACATTTACCTAATCAGGGGATGCAAACTTTACTACGTGTTTGCATCCTATTATTTTTTATTAATAAAATTGCAACCTTTCAGAATAAC
>CAYHCM010000121.1:0-4972 GCA_964355045.1 uncultured Chitinophaga sp.
TTGGAATGGTGTGCCTTTTATAAATCCGGCTCCGTTTGGACTTGGATTTACAGTAATTTTAATAGGAACTCTTGAACTTGGGCAAATGGCAGTTCTATAGTTGACTTGTAAATTTATTGCATAAGGATATCCTGTGTAATCATATGGGTTTGTTGATCCGAAAGTATAATCCTGAGTAAACAAGGTCATGTCGGCATTTGTTCTTGTATCGCCTGAAGGAACATACCCAAACGTCCATAAAGGATTGGCAGATGTAGAATAAATATAAAAGCCATATGTAGTTCCCTGCGATAACATTATTTCGGGTATTTTTATAGTGGCATAATTTTGACTGCCTACTGTATATACACGTCCTACAGCACTATTTACAATAAATGTCCAACCAGTTGTAGTGGTTATATTTCCCCGATAATCGCCGTTTCTCATTTTAACAGTAAATGTAGATCCTGTTGTTGGATAATAAACCCGAATTTTTAAACTATCAAGGAACATATCAATTTTGGGGGTAATGTTGGCAAGTCCTCCCTGATAGGTATAACCGGTAGTAACATAGGTATAATTACCTGCTAAACTATTTTCAAAAGTTGTTGGTTTCGACAATTTAAAGGACTGGGCATAGAAGGTATTAACACCAAGGAATAATGGAGGTGATAAGGTTTTTTTACCGTTTGCTATTTTTGTTCCTCCGGTAGCTGCATTATACCAAAGTACTGAATCGGTTTGAAAAGGTGTGGTACAAACTAACGGAGCTCTTCCGGGTCCGCATTTTATGGCATCAACAGTAGTTGGAGTTCCGGATGGTCCTAAATATACGAACGTTATTCTCGCGGTATCGTTCGTTTTATCAGGATCAGTGGTACCATTGGGTGAATAGGTAAAAGCCTTAACTGTATAAGTGGTGCCATCTTGAAAATTAAAATCTGCACCAGAGGTTGTCTTTAGTGAAAGATTTACAGAACTTGCCACGTTAATTGCAGTTGTGTAATTAATTGTTCCTTGTGGTGTTCCATTTACCATCCATCCAACTTGTACCGGATTAATGGTATTGTTTCCTAAATTAGTAACAGTAGCTGTTAATGCCGGACCGCAACTTGGAGTTGTAATACTGGTTACTCCTGCATCATTAGGGTCAGAAGCCAAAGTAATTGTAAAATCTTCGGCTTCACCATATGGCAAAGTAGTACAACCTGCATCAGTACTCGACATAGAGGAACATCCGCTACCATAATAAAGTGAACGAATTCTCATTCGTGTTACTCCCGGATTAACTCCGGTTGGAATTTTAACATTAAAATAATTTAATGTTGAAGTACCGGCAGTCAAAAAACCACTTGAGCTACACGTAGGCACACCAACAAGATATTCATTGGCATCAGCAAAATCATTATCGCGATTCAAATCAATCCAGATAAAAATATTTACCGCATAAGTTGGGCCGGTAGTCATACCAAACCTGTAGGTAGCACCTGCTTTAAATGTCCACTGCGAGGAAGTACTGTTTAATGCATAATAACCGCTAGAGTTATTGCAACCATTGTATCCCCCCGTATTATGTGCACGGTTGTAAAGGGTAGTGGAACCTTGAGTAATTTCAAGTGCATTAATTGACATGTAGTATGTCGTGCAATTGGTGGTTGAATAATAAGGATCACAATAGGGCGATTGTGCCATAACTGAAAAACTCATAGAAATGAGTAAAGCCATTGTTAAAAATACTTTACTTAGATAATTGTTAGATTTTTTAATACTAAAAGTAGATAATTTTTTCATAATTTCATATCATTTTACGTCTTCCAAATATATATTTAAAATATTAACACACTAAATAATTTTTTTTATTTTTTTTTTTAGCCCAATATTAAGGGGTATAAATTAGGTTTTAATAATTGATTTTCAGTACTGTAAGTACTTATATTTTGTATCACAAATTACACAATTATGATATTTTGACAGAAATATTTTAACTTTTTTTTGCAACCTTTTCGATTTACACAGTCCAATATAGATAGTATCCGTCATATTATCCGCGTATTTCGTCCTCCAATTGAAAAAAGTTGGAAGGATATAGGTTCGTTCTGCACCAATTTTACCTATATTATCTGATATTAAATTCAGTTTAGTTCCTTTAAAAAATAATACACCTCTTTTAAGTCTTAAATCCATTTCAGGTAATTCTATTTTTTGTTTTTCAATAGTTTTTAAATCATACTCTTTATAAACCGGCCATACTCTTTTATTAATAAGCCACCCTCTTATATAAAACATTGTTCTTCCCGAATTTATACTATCCGAAAATAAAACACTCTGATTTCCATCCGATGCAAGCAATGCATTTTGATTTGGGATATTAAATATCACTATGCCGTGTTCTTTTTGTTTAATTATTTTATCATAACACATTATTCCCAATATTACGGTCATAGATAACAGCGCATAGACAAATGCTTTTTTATTAGTAAAAACTAACCAAAAAATTACACACATTACACATATATATAATAGTACAAGTTGGCTCATTTCAATTTTAACCCCATCAATAAAAGAATAGGGAAGTTTTTCGATAGATACAACCAGATAGTTTGTCAACTTTACAAGGTGTTCCGTTAACCAGGAAAATAGAGATAATACCACTGGTATTTTACTAAATACAACCATGCCTATTCCGGTATAAATTACAGCCGATGTAAGCGGAATAATAAATAGATTAGACAATAAAAAGTAATTTGGAAACTGGTTGAAATAGTAAAGACTCAATGGAAATGTAGCTATTTGAGCACACATTGAAATAATAATAATATTCCAAACCTGACGGAAAAACCAATTGGGAGGAACCCAAAGCGGTAGCAGAAATTGCTGCAAATACACAATACCTAAAACAGCGGCAAAAGACAATTGAAACCCAACATTCATAAGCCAAAACGGATTTATACATAAAATTATAAATGCCGTAGCAGCTATAATATTAAATACATTGGCGTGCCGGTTCAGCGCTTTGCCTATAAGAACAAAACTAATCATAAACCCGGCCCTGATAATGGATGGCGCCAATCCTGTAAGAATACAATAAGCCCAAATAGAAATTATAACGACACATGTTTTTAGTACAACCCCATAGCGCCATTTATTCAAAAACCAAAGAAACCGGGCCAGCATTAAAAATACAATGGCCACGTGCAAACCTGAAACCGCTAAAACATGCAGAGTACCGGTTCGCGAATACGATTCAACAAGGTCTTTTGGCAAATCCTCCTTGTATCCAAATATCAGGGCTTCCGTTACCCCTAATGCTGTTGAATCACGGATGTTTTCTTTAAAAAGTTTTTTTAAATATTCGCTGCCGGTATAAGCCAGATTCTGAAAAAAGGAAGCTGAATTTTTTCCGGTATTCAATACATTTTTCTGTTGTTTAATAAATGACTGGTAATAAATTCCCTGCCATTTTAAAAACCGTTTATAATTAAACTGGTACGGATTTTCAGGGTCAGGAATGGGATTAAAACTGCATTTAACCAATAATTCATCGCCTGTTTTAGGCATCTTTAGTTTTTTATCAAAGTAAAACAAGACATATTCATCAGCCCTAATTAATTTTTGGTTCGAATCTATTCGGGCAATTACTTTAGCCTGTATTTTAATTGTTTTTGCTTTTACCTGTGGAATTTCGGATACCCGTATCAGGTAATTTCCTTCCAGGCCGGCTTTTTTTAAATTTTCACTATGATTATGAGGATCGGCATTATAGCTAAGCCAGCCACCAAATGAAAACAGGAGACCACATACACTAAGGCCTGCTAACCGATTTGTTAAAATTCCGGTACGCTTTATTGCAAAAATCAGGAATAAAACGAGAAATAATAGCATTGGAATAAACGCATAACGGCCAAGCTGAGGAAGAGAAATTACCAAAGAAATTCCGGCAATAAAGGGAATCAGCAATTTAACAAAAGGCAGTTGCTTTAAAACCGACATGATTGGGCATTAGATTTAAAAAAGTTCTAAGTTCTAAAAGTATTAAGTTCTAAGTGACTGCAAAAACTTTAGACCATAGCATACAGAACTTAAGACTTCTTTTAATATTTTCTGTAAATAAAACTTTTTAGCTCCTGTACAAGTTCATCCTCTAATTTCCAATGATAGCGGAGTGCAAATTTATTGAACAGTTCGATGGCTGAAGCTCTATCTTCTGCATTTTCGAGTTCCGAAATCGAAATATTAAAAGCATTTGAATCAGCAAGAAATAAATTGGATTGTATTTCAAATCGTTTACTAATATCAATGGCGTCCTTTATTTTTTCAATTTTTGAATTGGCAAATCGGTGCGACAATTCATTTTCCTCACTTTTTGATGAAATAGATTCGTGAAGTGATACATTGCTTTTCATTTCATTTATTTTATCCAAAACGCTCTTTTCAGGTTCAGCAGGTTTTTTAGGAGGAGTAATTACCGGTTCGGGTTTTTCAACAATCGGAACAAACTTTGGAGGATCATAGTGCGGCTTACTTTTTTGCTCTTCAATCCTAATTATTAATTCTTCTTCCTTTTTTTCAGTCACTATTTCAGCTTCTTTCTCAGGTTCTTCTTTTTTCAGTTCAGGTTCTTTAATAATTTCCTCTTTGGGAAGTTCCGGTTCTATTGCTTTTTCAATTTTAGAGGTTTCCAAATCTTTTATTACACTCTCTTTTGGGGTTTTATCAATAGCCGGCTTACTGCTTTTATCCATCATATTTACCATGTGCAATTGGTTAATGGCATCGTATAATTCGATACACTGTTTGCGCAAAAGATCGGTCTCCAGTTGTGAAAACTTTCCTTCATGTTCTTTTAAAGACGTGTTGTTTGCAGCCAGTCTTTCTATTAATAAATCAATTTGGCTATGGAGTTCTTTTCTGTTCATAAAAAAATTAAGGTTATTTTTTAAACGACCAAAGTTAAACCAATTCTTAAAACAAAATAACCAAAATTTATTTTGTA
>CAYHCM010000121.1:5072-10469 GCA_964355045.1 uncultured Chitinophaga sp.
AAACGACCAAAGTTAAACCAATTCTTAAAACAAAATAACCAAAATTTATTTTGTATTTTTAAAAAGATTGTCCTGGATTTTCTATGGGGGGATAATCAACCTCTATAATTTTTTGTTTGCCGCTGCAAAATGAAAATCAGGTATAACTTGGCTTCTGTTTCTTAGCATTGATAAAATTAAAAATACATCTCCGGTTCACATTATTCAATAAAACAGATAAGAGGCAATAAAATTAAAAAACATTAACAATGGCCACAGCAATACAAAACTAAAATCGGCCCAATACCGGTATAATCTGTTTTTCTCAAACCAATTTTGATAGTGTAAAATTGCCCGCAATAACAAGGCGGTAATAAATAATGAAACCGTAAAAGGCCATGAATCCGGATTTAAATATGTTAAAAAAACCAATACAAGAGTAACCCAAATAAAAACCCGTTTGGCCATGTTGCTATACAAATCTTTCGATGTTGGTTGTTCGGTTTTATTTTCTTCATGGAATTCAAAATGCTCCAAAACCAATTGATTTAATAAAACAAGGAGCAGCATAATAAAGCGTTCGTATGATAAAAAATCAGCTAAAAACGATTCACTTTTATATAAGGAAACAATTACAGCAGAAACGACAATGGAAACAATGAGCATTTTTACCAAGGGTTTTAATTTTCCATTTATTTTTAAAAAAAAATAAATGGGGATAACAGGTATAAGCCACACGCCATTGTTTACAAACAACGCATCCTGATTTTTATGAATTAGCCATAGAGAACCAGCTAAAATAATGGCACACACAGGGATTAATATTTTTCTGAATTTACAATTAAAATCATACCTGAAAATTCCGGATTGCCCTTTATATTTATATCCGTCAATGATATGATCGGCGGTATATATAACCCAAACCACACTAAGTAGAATTAGTAGGTATTCTGTTTTATTACCTTCAAAAGGATTTGGCTCAAGAAAAAAAAGGGAGCTGCTCAGGCATCCCAATACCACATTTATACTAAGAGCATTGCTATACTTTAAAATTGAATTAAAAAATTTGATGGTTCAAAAGTAGGTAATTGGATTAATGTCGGAATGTTAAATTATGATGGTGAATTGTTAGAATATACAAATCTTCATCTCCACTAATTCGGGATCAAATCTTTTATACTGCAAAATCTAAAAATCGTCTTGTTAAAAAGCAAGACTAAAATCGTAAATAAAATTATCTTTGCCCCTGTATGAGTGAAATAGCCGCCGAAAAAGCCGCCATAACCCGCGAAGAATTTAAAATTGCAGTACTTTCCGATTACCGAATGGCCTACGAAAGCAGGCAGGCCAGCCTCATTGGACGAAAGGAAGTATTAACCGGTAAAGCCAAGTTTGGAATATTTGGCGATGGTAAAGAATTGGCTCAGTTAGCAATGGCCAAATGTTTTGCCAAAGGCGATTTTCGTTCGGGCTATTACCGCGACCAAACGTTTATGTTTGCCAGAGGGATGACCACTATCCGTGAATTTTTTGCCCAATTATATGCCGATGCCGATGTAACCCGTGAGCCATGTTCAGCCGGAAGGGGCATGAACAGTCATTTTGGAACCCGATTATTAAATGAAGATGGTAGCTGGAAATCGCAAACCGAAAATTATAATTCATCCGCAGATATTTCGCCTACTGCCGGTCAAATGGCCCGATTATTAGGATTGGCGTATGCTTCCAAATTATATCGTGAAAATACTGAGTTGCATGCTTATACTGATTTTTCGAATAATGGAAATGAAATTGCGTTTGGAACCATTGGAAATGCCAGTACAAGCGAAGGAGTTTTTTGGGAAGTGGTAAATGCCGGAGGAGTATTGCAAGTACCTATGCTTATTAGCATTTGGGATGATGAATATGGGATTTCGGTTCATGCAAAATATCAAACTACCAAAGAAAATTTAAGCGCTATTTTAAGTGGGTTCAAAACCGATGAACATGGAAAAGGATATGAATTATTTACTGTAAAAGGCTGGGACTATCCGGCTCTGATTAAGGTTTACCAAAAGGCTGCTAAACTTTGCAGGGAAAATCACACACCGGTTATAATTCATGTAACTGAAGTTACACAACCTCAGGGGCATTCCACATCAGGGTCGCAAGAGCGATACAAATCGAAAGAACGGCTCAGTTGGGAATCCGAATTTGATTGTATTGTTCAGATGAAAAATTGGATAACTGAAACCGGTATTGCCACCGCAGAAGAAATAGAAAACCTGGAAAAAGAAGCCATTGCTTTTGTAAAAGACGAACAAAAAGCAGCGTGGAATGCCAATTTACAACCTATACTTGATGAGAGAGACAGAGCTGTTGCTGCTTTGCAAAAATTATCGGCCTCCACTTCAAAATCCCTTGAAATAAATACAGAATTAAAAAATTTGCTAAAAAAAGAGGAGTTACACAGAAAAGATATTTTTACGGTTATTAATAAATGTTTACGTTTTACGATTAATGAAAAAAATAATGAGCGGGAAAAAGTTATTCATTTACTTAAAACATTTAAAGCCGATAATTATGAACGCTATAATACAATAGTATATAGTCGTAGCAGCGAATCAGCCTTAAAAATCGAGGTAATTAAACCGGTATATAGCGATTCGTCAATACGAATTGACGGACGTGAAATTGTTCAGGCTTGCTTTGATGCTGCCCTTGCCCGCGATAATAGAATTGTGGCTTTTGGTGAAGATGTTGGAAAAATAGGAGATGTTAATCAGGGATTTGCCGGATTGCAGGAAAAGTATGGTGAACTAAGGGTTACTGATACCGGCATTCGCGAAATGAGTATTGTGGGTCAAGCTATTGGTATGGCTTTGCGTGGACTAAGACCCATTGCAGAAATACAATATTTGGATTACTTATTATATGCGTTGCAAATAATGAGCGACGATATAGCTACTCTTCAACACAGAACCATGGGTGGCCAAAAAGTTCCGTTGATAATACGAACCCGTGGGCATAGGCTCGAAGGGGTTTGGCATAGCGGCTCGCCTATGGGTATGATTATTCATGCCTTAAGAGGAATGTATGTTTTGGTGCCCAGAAATATGACACAGGCAGCAGGTTTTTATAATACCTTATTAAAAAGTGATGAACCTGCATTGGTTATTGAATGCCTCAATGGTTATAGAATAAAAGAAATACTGCCGGATAATATTGGAGATTTTACATTGCCTTTAGGCAAACCTGAAATATTGCTGAAAGGTTCAGATGTTACCTTAATTACCTATGGCAGCAGTTGCCGCATTGCCTATGAGGCTTGTAAAGAATTACAAAAATTTAATATCTCAGTTGAATTAATAGATGTTCAAACGTTGTTACCATTCGACTTGGAGCACCTTATTATTGAATCTGTAAAAATAACCAACAAGGTGGTATTTTTGGATGAAGATGTACCCGGAGGAGCCACTTCGTATATGATGCAACAGGTATTAGAAATACAAAATGGCTATAAATTTTTGGATGCTGAACCTATAACAATTACAGCCAAAGACCATCGCGCTGCTTATGGAACTGACGGAGATTATTTTTCGAAACCCGGTGTGGATGATGTGTTCGATGCAATTTATGAAATGATGCATAGGTATAATCCAGGTAAGTATCCGGCCTGGGTTTGAGACTGAATAGATTATTTTATCGGACGGAGTACATACCGAACGAAACTTCACGTCGTTTGGTGAAGAACAAAAGCCAATAAAAAAAAGTCCCCTATTCACACAGAGGACTTTTTTAAAATTCAAACAATAAAATAATTTCTATCCTTCCTCCACCCATACTTTAAAACTGCCTGCTACCACACCAATATTTTCAACCAGCAAATGGCCGCCTGTTGGGGCCAGTGTGCTGCTCAGGCGGGTGCTTTGGTTACCACCGGTCACCGTTACCCCCGGTAAAATAATAGTAAGCCCGTCGTCCGACAGGCCAAATTTTAAAGAGTCGGTTCCTTCATTTTTCATTCGGAAACTGCGATTGGCATTATATACCAATGAGGCTATCTGTACAATTTCACCGGGGTTCACTTCGCCAATATAGGTGGGTGGTGTGCTTGCCCCGGTATCATCAATAACTCTGGCTTGCTGATACAATCCATAAACTGTAGGATTTATGCCGGCCAATACAGCTGCTATAAAATCAAGTTTGTCTTTAAGCAGAATATCCATTTTTTGAAAAATGGCATCTATTTCAATAATAGCTTGCGACCTTTGGCCTGCCTGGTCTTGCGGCTGCTGAATCAATACAAGGTATTGGTCCGACTGAGTTTGAAGGGCGGTTTTGGTAGTGTTGTTCACCTGAAAAGGGACAAGCCCTGCTTCATTGTCAATTTCATCCGGAATACTTTGCAAAATTTTTGCATTGGTGTAAAGCTCCGAATCGCGCATCTTATTAATTTCAGAAGCCGAAAAATCTACCTTGCGTAGCAGGGGTTTAATCTCGTTCACTGCTCCATAAGCTGCCAAGCCATTGTAAATGGTGGTCATAGCGGCAATAAGTTGAGCCCGTTTGTCGGCTTTGGCCTCGGCATAGCCTGTGAGGTCGAGGTCGGCAATGGCGTTTTTAGTAAAAATGTTATCAATGTTGGTTATAAATTCGGGCCAAACGCCCATAGTAAAACCTGTAATAGCATTGTAGGAACTTAAATTTCCGGTAAGGTGGGTTTGCACCTTCAAATACATACTGAGTCTGTTTTCTTTTACGTCATCCATAATTTTATTATATTGGTTACTTCTAAAAACTGCAATCCAAGCTGTTTTATTTTAACCCAATATGTCATTTTATTAACATATAAAAAGCTTATAATCTTTGCATTACACTGATTTGGTCGTGCATCTTAATTATTGGGCCGTGCAACTTAATTATTGGGCTGTGCATCTGAATACTTTGGCTGTGCATCTTATAGTTAGGGTCATAATTCTAAGCATTTGGGACGTGATTCTAACTTTTTGGGTCGTACATCTTACTAATTGAGGTTTTCAACGTAAAAATGGATCCCTAATACATATTATTTTATTTAATTTTCCGTTAACTATTGTAAATATGATAAGCTTAAATCTGCACCGCATTATGCTGCAAAAAGGCATTACCCGTTCCTACAACCATCTTCGAAAATTGGGTTTGACCCATTCCATGGCCAAACAATATGTAGCCGGAACTCACAAAACCATGATGTTTAAAGATATGGAGAAAATTTGTATCTCCCTGCATTGCACCCCAAACGACCTTCTGGAATGGCGAAAAACCGAAAAAGACCCGGAGCTGCCCGATACCCATCCCTTAAAAGTGCTGCATCACAGTGAAACCACTGCCAATATTAACCAACTACTTATAAATGCAAACCCTGAAAAACTAATGGAAGTTCAGAGGTTGCTGCTG
>CAYHCM010000122.1:0-10437 GCA_964355045.1 uncultured Chitinophaga sp.
GTTGCGTATATTTTTCCTTTACCCGCAGGTGCAAAATCCTCTAAAACCCTTGTAATATAAGTATTTCCCTTCAATTTTAATTTTTTTGGCAGTTGCGTATATTTATTTTTGGAGTTGCGTATATTTTTTTTTACCAAACAAATGTAAGATATATGCATTCAAATCTACATTTTATTTTTAATCCCTTCCCTTTTTTATCCAAAACCCGGGTATTCAGGCTATATTTGTATTGATTTACCCATAGCTCCTTATTTTGCTTACTTAACAAATTATTTTATTATACCAACAATCAATTTTATTACAGCAACATTTTATTTTATTAAAACTATAAACTAATTATTACAGAAACATTTTATTTTATTAAAACAATAAACTATTTTTTTATAGCAACAAACTATTTTATACTTAAATTTGATCTTGTAATATATATATTTTTATTTTAATAAAAATAAAATTTTATATAAATAAATTTGGATTATATTGAACTATCATTATATATTTGCGGTGAACTAAAATAGTTTGTATTGTATGAAAAGAAAAATAATAAGAACCTATCAATTGTCGGATGCATTTTTGCCCGAACGGTGTGATGAATTGGTAAGCAGCCTTACCCAAGACCAGTATGTATTGGCCGAATATGGTTTTACATTGTCAAAAATTACGCCATTGCAAGCGCTAAAAACCGCTTTTATTACCGCCGGTGGCGATGAAACGTACATGGGCATAATGATGAGTGCCAAGCTGGTGAGGGACAATGCCCGCGGGGTGCTGTATGATGCCATGTTTAAACTGGCGCAAAAGGTGGAAACCAAATGGCCCAACGATGCGCCTAAGCAAATAGAATTTGCCCTGGCCGGAAGCCTTAGCCAGCTTAATGCTCCGAGTTTGTTGAGGCAGGCAAGGGTTACGGCTGTGGCATTGACCAAGTATCAGGCCGATTTGGGTACTGAGTTTGGTATTACACAGGGGTATATTACGTCGTTTGATGACAAAATTTCGGCTTTGGATGAAGCGGGTACCGTCTTTGATACTGCTGTAAACATCCGTAAGGCCAAGACCGTGGAACGGGTGGTGGCAGGTAATGCGCTTTATAAAATGATGCTTGACCTGTGTGCCATTGGCAAAAATTATTGGGAAAGTATGAACAATCCGGCCAACTATGATCAATATGTGCTGACCAGCAACAATCCGCAACTGGACGAGGTTGTGAACCTTACTTTGGAAGCCGGACAGCAGCAGGAGGTAATGATAACAGGCATAAGCTCCAATACCAACCTTTTGTTGGAGAACCTGAGTACCGAGCCTGTTCAGGAATGGTTTGCCGACTTGCCGGGCACTCCTCCACCGCCCGAAAACGCTGTGATTGACCCGTTGAGCAGTCAAAATCATTTGGCCGGTGAGCTTAATTATGATACCAATAATACTAAATATTATGTGAAAAATTTGGGTGCCAACCCGGCTGCTGTTAAGATTACGGCCATGAATTGATCCGCCTGAGGCGGATGAAATTTGAGTTTTGGAATTTGGGTTTTGGGATTTGGGTTTGGGGATTCACCCAATTTAATGTACTAAATAGGAATTATCCTCCCTAAAATTATATTTGCGGTTTTAAAATGCCATTTATTATGCCCAAGCCAAAATTAAAGAATCCCTACATGAAAACCGACCGTCTCGAGTTTTTTAGCGATGGCGTGTTTGCCATTGCTATTACACTGTTGGTATTAGAAATAAAAATCCCAACACATGAGCAAATCCACCATGCAGGCGGACTTTATAATTACCTCATGCACATTTGGCCTGCATACTTATCGTATATCATGAGCTTTATGGTAATCGGAATTTATTGGAGCAATCTTCATCATTTTTTTACCTACGTTATCAAAAAAACCAACCATGTTTTCAATCTTTTGAATATTCTGTTTTTAATGACTATTGCCTTTATACCCTTTACTACGGCCGTGTTTGCCGATTTTATTTTAGATAAAGAAAGCTTTGGTGCAGCCGTTACTACCTTAAATATTGGTTATTTATTACCTATACCAACTGTACTTTTAATGTATATATATGCTTTCCCAAATAGAAGGTTAATTGACCCGCGCCTTACCACGGCATTTATTAATAAACAATTGTTTAAGCTTTTTATGTCGCTTGGGCTAACACTATTGGCTTTGGTAATTTCTTTCTATTATCCCAAAGTATCGTTATGTATGATTTTGGCAAGTTTTCTGCTTTATTTTTTGCCACCCGATAGGCCTGAGTATAGTGATGAATCTATAGAAAATGGTAGCGATTAAAATGGGTAGCCTGAAAAAAAAATTAAACTATATTAATGCTGCTTGCTCAATTTCTTTTTCTGCTTTTTATTATGTATTCTCTTCTGCCATTTCGGAAAAAAATAATCAATCTCACGCCTGTAATACAATCCTAAACCGTTTGTATTCACCGGCTGTGAGTTTACATTTAAAGGGTCGTTTGCCCTTCGGTTAAATTGACGCAAAAGCAAACTTCCATCTTTTTTAATTTTAAAACTTACATTTACATCATACGATAAATTACCCGAGCCCGATACACCTACTTCAAGGCGATCATTCAATAATTTTTTCTTGAGCGATACTATAATTTGTTTATTGGTTTCTGCAGTATTGGCCGTTTGCCAATCCACGCCCAATTCAAGATTCGGATCTATTTGCCTTAGCCAATTATTAACCTGACTGGCCATAAGCGATCCTAAACTATTTTGAAAGGATGACGTATAATTTGTTTGGGCTGCCAAGGCTCCTGAATTATTTATAGGCACAAATGAATTTAATAAAAGTAAACTCACAAATTGTTTATTGGTTTCTTCAGGGTCATTTTTTATTTGGTTCATAGCATTATTAAGCTCTGCATCGGCAAAAAATGACGATTGATTTTGTTCGGAAAGCGCTATACCGAGCCTTATTTGAGGGGTAAAAAGTTTTTCTTTCATGTATATTTCACAATCAACCCCTACCATTTTGCTACTACTTGTGGTACTGGCCGATTGAGGCAAAATAACTCTGGCATCAGCGGTAATGGTAGTTATAGCCTTAATATCAATAAGCGCATCAAGCGGATTGCCGTTCCACTTAATATTACTTCCGCGTTTTACTTTCAAATCCTTGTTTACAAAATTGCTTAATGTGGTAAAATTGTAATTACCATTTAGTATTGTATAGTTTCCATACATGTAAAAATCGCCAAACGTATTCAGTTTCATTTCAATATTTCCTTCTCCATTAGCCTCTATAACATCATTAAATTTTGAATCAAATATCAATTGTATCAGCGCATCTTCGGTAATATTAAAATTGAAATCCATGGTAATGCCGCTTAAGTTTTTTGGGGGTTCAATAATATCTGCCCGCAGGTCAACCAGTTTAATAAAATCAGGTCCTGCATTTTCGGAAGTGCCCGACAAGGGCAATGAGATAACAGTTTTTGGCCGGGTTTTGGCATTAATTTTTAAATAAAGTTCATTAAGCGAACCACTTATCGTCATGTTTCCATCCACATAAGCTTTTCCAAAAAACATGTCGGCTTTGTCTTCCGTTAAATCCAAACAATTAAAATTTTTAAGATCTTTCATAAAAATATCAAACCTCAGGTCTGTAAAATTTTTATGATATATTTTGCCACCACCTGTAGCCCGGGCTCCGTATTTATCGTAAACCGCAAACGTTCCTAAATCAATTTTCTTTTCATCAATTTCAATATCTATCTTTTCCATTTTTAGGGGCAATCCCAAATAATCCATAAAAAGGCTGGCATTATAAATGTCAATACTTCCAACAATATCAGGATTACTGAGGCGGCCTTTTACTTTTATCTCGGCATCAGCCACGCCAACTATGTTTGAAAAAATACCGGTTGTAAATATTTCAAACGGTTTAATATTGGATTTGGTTAGCGTTAATACCAAATCTATTTTATCGTTTCCGGGTGTAAGATCAAGATTTCCGGCAAGTATTAAGTCGTTTATCAACCCATTTTTAACATGCCCGTCAATAATCATGCTGTACGGGTTATTGTCCGGTTTTGTATTTAGCCATACATCGCCAATTGAATCGCCATTGTAAGAAAGATTCTGTATGTCAATTTCCGAAATAATTACAGGCCGGGTGTTGGTTCCGTTAAGTGTAAACTTTCCATTGGTAATCCCTTTCAATTGAACTCCCCATTTTATTAAAATAGGATTAATCTCAGCAAGATTAAATTTATTAATCTCTACCTTCAGGTCGTCAAATATTTTTTCATTTGCCAGGCCGTTTATGGTTATTGATTGATTGCCGTTTGAAATATTAAAACTATCAATTTTAATTCTATTTTCCGAATATTTGAAATGGCTATTTTCTTTAATTACCCAGGGTTTATTGTAAAGAAAAACAGTTGACCCGATTAGGTTTAAATCAATGGTGTTTTTCGAAAAGGCTATGTTTCCCCCGGTTCTAATACTTATGTCGTGCGTAGTATCGGCTGCATTTATTTTAAAATTAATATCATTCCTTTCTATACTGGCTGCCAAATTCAATTTATCAGTTATCAAACTGTCATTTATATAAAAACCACTCATTTTTGTAAAAACCGTTAAGGGCTGCCCGGGTTGTTTAGCGCTTTCCACATTCACATCGTTAAATGTGAAATTATCATATTTAAAATAATCGGAACGAGCTACCAAATCTATATTTTGGGTAGCTGAATTATAAATACCCGTGGCTGTAAATTTTTCGAAAGTTAAGGATGGTAAAAATAAAGCAGATAGCAATTTTGAATTATTAATATCAATATCGAACCTAACATTTACCTGCTCAGCATTGCTTTTTAATTGAGGGTAATAATTGGGAAAAAGATTATATAAAAAATTATCGGAAATGGCATCGAACTGGCTTGCTTTAAACTGCCCGCTGAGTGTAATATTTCCAATAATACTGTTTACCTTTACAAAGCGATCACTTGAAAGTCCATAAGCCTCAACATTTATATTTTGTAAATAAAAAACGGTATCTCTTCGTTCTATTATAACATTTCTTAAAACGGCTGAGGCTATTAAATTATCAATATCCTTGCCTTCAAAGGTCATATCTATTTCATCTATTTTCTTAATATTTATTACACCATATCCAAGCTTAGCAAGGTTTACCGTACCAAATTTTGCATGAAAATCTCCCGTTGGATTTTCATTATTCAAATCAAACATTCCATTAAAACTGAGATTGACATTTGGATCCTTTATTTCGAAATTACCGATAAATACCTTTTTTTCGAGCAAGCCGTCAAGCCTTATATTGGTGTAAGTATAGCCATCATAATAAAAATTATAAATAGTGCTTTGCAGTTCAGTGTTCAGATTTTCGATGCTGAATCCTTTGCCATCCATTGTTGTAATCATTGAAACATTTCCCAAGGTATTTGTGTTCAATAATTTTCCCACATTAAATGCATATAACTCTACCTCACCTTTATATTCCTCAGGTTTTCCGTCCGGAAATTTTAAATTAATATTCGTTCTTATTTTTCCTATCGTTGTTTCTATTAATCCTTTTGTTGTAAAATCTTTTATGCCTCCGGCCATAGTTCCGGTATATTTTACAGAGCCAATTCTTAATAATTCTTCGGGTAGTTTTGTTTTTGTTAAATCCTGAATGGAAGATGGATTAGCGGTTAAATCAAAAATATTAAGATTAAACGTTAGCTTATCGGCATCTGTTATATCCTTCAATACAACATCTCCTTTAAATTTATTTAGCTCTCCAACCTTTATGTCCATTTTTTTGCCATACATTTTAGCCAAAGTCCCCTTTACGCCTCCCGATATCGTTATCGGGAACGAATAGCTTTTTAAATCATCAGAAAAAATAGAAACATCTTTCATGCTAATAACCGAGCGTGATAAATTGGCCTCCCAGGTTACATCGGTAATAAATTTTGAAAACTTGCCATACCCATCGTAGGTGTATTTTAAATAATTGCCAATTTTTGAATATCCTGTTTTCAAGCGCAAATCGCTAAACTCCATCATTGAACTTGAAATAATGGTATTGGCCGAAAACTCTCTCACCTCAAACCCCGATTTTTCTTTGAACGACATGTCAACAATTCCAAGATAAAGCGAATCACCTATGAGCTTAAATGGCTTTATATGCGAATTTATTCCCTTTAATTGCATGAACGATTCATCAAATTTTCGACCCTCTGCTATTTTACTATTTTTATTATGCATGCAAAAATCCACATTGCGGAGCTCCAAATTTTTTATATAAAGTTTGAACGGTACAAAAGGTTTATTTGATTTTTTAGGTGAAGCAAAATAGTCAACTATAAACTGGTAGTTGTAGTCCTTTTCATTGGGATGAATAAACATGTTTATTTTTGTGTTTTCAAGTACCACTTTGCTAATTCTGGCTAACTGTAGCTTAGCATCAAAAATAATTTTGTAATTAAAATTGGTCTTTAATTTTCCAAAATAAGCCAGCGTATCGCCATGTAGGTCTTCCACATAAAGCCCTTCAAGCACCAGGGTATTTATCAATTCAAAGTCTATAGATTTAAGGTTTACTTTGGTTTTAAATTCTTTTGACAAATAATTAACCGCCTTTTGGGCAGCCCAGTTTTGAAAAGGCCTGCTGCAAACTAAAATGTACCCAATAGAAATAAGGAAAACCAAAAATACGATGGTTATTAAAAGGCTTTTCGATATTTTTTTTAGAATTCTCAACTCCTAACCTGCGAATTTAACTAAAATTGCACCTTTAATGGATGGCAATATGCATACCAACGATTCTGATGTCCAAAATATTACTCTATTGGCCATAGAATCTTCGTGCGACGATACGGCTGCAGCTGTTATTTGCAATGGAAAAATACTCTCAAATGTGGTTGCAGGTCAGGATGTTCATCAAAAATATGGAGGTGTTGTACCGGAATTAGCTTCACGTTCGCATCAAAAAAATATAGTTCCGGTAATTGATTCAGCTTTAAAAACCGCCGGAATCACTATTCAAAATATTGATGGGATTGCCTTTACCCAAGGCCCCGGCCTGTTAGGTTCATTGTTGGTTGGTAATAGTTTTGCCAAAGGATTGGCTTTAAGTATAGATAAACCTTTAATAGCAGTTAATCATTTGGAGGCCCATGTTTTGGCACATCTTATTGAAAATCCTGAAATGCCGTTTCCTTTTTTAAACCTTTTGGTATCAGGCGGGCATACCCAAATTATAAAAGTAAATTCGCCATTCAATATGGTAATATTGGGTAAAACAATTGACGATGCGGCCGGTGAAGCGTTTGATAAATCCGCCAAAATATTAGGACTTCCCTATCCGGGCGGGCCATTTATTGATAAATATGCTGCCGAAGGAAATCCTAAAGCTTTTTCATTTTCATCCGGAAAAGTTCCCGACCTTGATTTTAGCTTTAGCGGTTTTAAAACGTCGGTTCTTTATTTGATTAGGGATAAAATAATGGAGGATGCAACTTTTATAGAAAAAAACTTGTCTGATATTTGTGCCTCGGTACAATATACTATTGTGAACTATTTATTGTCCAAACTTAAAAAAGCATCCAACCAAACCGGAATAAAAAATATTGCCATAAGCGGTGGAGTGGCTGCCAATTCCGGTTTAAGAAAAAATTTACAAAAAATGGCGAAAGAGCAAAATTGGCAAATCTATATTCCGGCGTTTGAATATTGTACCGATAATGCGGCTATGATAGCTATGGCCGGATATTATAAATTTTTGGTAAACGATACGGTTGGATTGGATGTTTCGACCTATGCCTCGGTAAAAAAATAAATAAATCAGGGAATGTATATTTGGAACACTAATTGATAAATAGAAGAAACATGAATACCCTAATATAAAAAATGAAAATAAAATCGCGTTGTATGACTACTTTCAGAAGTAAAGCAACCTTAGTAGTAAAAAATATCATTCGCAATTTACCTTATTACCTTATTTTGCTAATCAATAAGGTAATAAGGTCGAATCATCGTCAATTAGATTTCTATGAAGGTTTATTTTCAGTTAAATAATTAAAAAGTACAATTTTTATCACAACCAAAAAATTAAAAACAATGACAATATCATATAAAAAATTAATAATAATAGCCGGGATTATTTTTTTATTCAATTCATCACAGGCACAGGACGGAATTGATACCGCTTTATTTAAACAATACAAAGTAAAAAAAATGTGGGTTTGGGTAAAGTTGCCAATATTTGAAAAACGAAGTATGAACGACAGTTGTAAGGTTGAAATTTATGAATTTGATACCTTGAACCGAATTACTTACCAATTTAATGGTCGCAAATGCTATGGCTGGAGCGGAAGTACCAATAGTTATAATTCATACGATTCATTGAACCGATTAATTTATACGAGGCAATTAATGGAAGAAGGTGAAACTCAGATTTATTACCACTACAATTCCAAAAATGATATTTCAAGAGTAATACAAATCCGTCCGCCGGAGCCAGATTCATTTATTACCGACAATTATTATACCTATACCAAAAAGGGTAAAGTTAGCCAATTGAAAATTGTAAACCGGGTAGGTTTGGATAGCTCAGTTTTTTTTATAAAATATGAATATGACGAAGCCGGCAACGAAAAAATAGTAACTACCTACACAAGCGATATGCAATTGATACAAAAGCAAACGTATGATATTACGCCTATCAGCAAAAAATTGCTTGAGTTTTCGACAGAAGTAAAATTGCCTAAATCATCACTTACCAAAGGATGGCATTATTATAATATTGATGCCCAGCTCATAAAAACTCAGTACAGCAACAATACCTGGATTGAATATGTTTACAGTGATAACGGCCTGTTAGACCAAACCCTTAGTTATAATATGGAAGGAAAACTCAATGCCTGGAAAACCTATTATTACGAATTTTACGATGGGATTAAATAATGCTTTATTGGTAATTGCCGGCGGTGGAGCAGGAGCTTTGTTGCGGTATATAATTTCATTAACTATAAAAAACTCATCTTCCGGATTTCCTCTTTCTACCTTTCTAATCAATGTTTCAGGGTGTTTTTTAATAGGAATTTTATATTCTGTTTTAGGAACACAGCACCAAAATTTAAAATTATTATTAATAGTTGGGTTGCTTGGAGGTTTTACCACGTTTTCGTCATTTGGTGTCGAAACCATTCAACTTTTTAATAATGGCCATTATTCAACTGCCATTTTTTATGTACTTTTGAGCAATATATGCGGCATTGCAGCCGTTTATTCAGGTATTAAAATTTCATTTTTATTCAATTGAAGACAAAATTATTTTTCTTAATTATTTTATTTTTTACAAGCGTTTCATCGTTTGCTTCCAAGCTTTTAATCCCAATGGATAATAATCAAAAAGACCATTTAAAAGCATATGGAATTGCCTATTGGGTGTTGACTTTCGACCAGGAAGTGGAGTGGCTCCTAAATTACCGGGGCGGCAGTTTTATGATTGATCATTCAGATAAATTAGAAAAGGAATGTTTGCTGCGCGGCGTTAGTTATCAAAAAATTACAGATGGCGCTGCTCAGGCAATATATACCGAAATAGCCCAACCTTCTGTGAATATGGAAGTGGTTAAATTATTGAAAGCCCCAAAAGTTGCAGTGTATAGCCCAAAATCAAAACAGCCCTGGGATGATGCTGTAACGCTTGTGCTAACCTATGCCGAAATTCCTTATGAAACCATTTTTGATGATGAGGTAATGCAGGGCAAATTGCCTTTATACGATTGGCTTCATCTGCATCACGAAGATTTTACGGGTCAATATGGAAAATTTTGGGCAAGTTATCATGAGGCTGAATGGTACAAAGAACAAGTAGCCGAATCGGAAGCTATTGCTGCTAAACATGGTTTTAAAAAAGTATCAGAACTGAAATTGGCTGTTGTAAAAAAAATACGGGATTTTACGCTTGGCGGCGGTTTTTTGTTTGCCATGTGCAGTGCTACCGATAGTTATGATATAGCTCTGGCCGCCGATGGCTTAGATATTTGTGAAAGTATGTACGATGGTGATGGTGCCGATCTCAATGCTCAATCGAAACTGAATTATGATAATACGTTTGCGTTCAAAAATTTTCAATTGGAAATGAACCCTTACCAATACGAATATTCTAACATTGATATGCAATATTCCGAACGATCGGTAAGTGAGGAAAATGATTTATTTGTGTTGTTTGATTTTTCGGCCAAGTTTGATGTAATACCCACCATGCTTTGCCAAGACCATGAAAAAGTTATCAAAGGATTTATGGGTCAAACCACGGCTTTCAGAAAATCTTTAATAAAAAGTGATGTGTTAATTATGGGTCAAAACCAATCCCTTGGCGAAGCCCGTTATATTCATGGTGTAATGGGCAAAGGCACCTGGACATTTTTTGGCGGCCATGATCCCGAAGATTATCA
>CAYHCM010000123.1:0-10406 GCA_964355045.1 uncultured Chitinophaga sp.
ATAATTTGGCAATGGTATCAATAGCCCCCATTCCACTGCTGAAACACAATCCCCAGTTTCCGTTTTCAAGGGCGGCTAAGTTATCCTGTAATTGGGTTCTGGTTGGATTGTGGGTTCTTGAATATTCATATCCGTCATGATCGCCGGGGCTGCGTTGAACATACGTAGAAGTTTGGTAAATAGGAGTCATGATGGCTCCGGTTTCAGGGTCGGGATGTACCCCGGCATGTAAAACTTTGGTGGCAAATTTCATGGGGCAAATTTATTGATTGCCGTTGGTTTAAACCAACGGAAATAGATAAATTCTCAGACTTTAATGGATTCTTTTAATATTTTATTGTTTGGCAATTTTTTGAATAGCAACTATTTGATTGTCACGTATCACTTTTACAAAATATAACCCGGCAGGCAAATGCTGAACGCTGAACTGTGAGTGTTGAAAAGCAGAGGTTTCTTCCAAAACTATTTGACCGATAGAATTGAAAAGTTGGATATTTAATGTTTTATTATTCAAGTTTTCATAATCAATATTTAAAGTCACATTCGATGGGTTTGGGTAAATCTTTACGTAATTATTATTTCTGTTAGTTTTAACAGATGCCATCTCATTTATAGGCCTCTTCCAAACGCCTCCTTTAGTTCCTGCATACAAGGTCGTTTCACTTATTCCCAATGAAATAATGTTAGTATCTGTGAGGCCTTCATTCATTTTAGTCCATGAGGTTCCTAAATCACGGGAAAATGAAATGCCATGAGAATTGCCGACAAAAATATTCCAGTCCTTGCAAATTAAAGAATTCACCTGACCACTATCCAGTCCCTTCACTTTGTTCCAGGTCTTGCCATTATCGGTTGATAAATGTAATCCATAATTCCAAATATCTGAAAAAATATTTGTTCCAATTGATGCTAAGTACATAATTTGCGATGAATAAGGCAGGATAGTATCGCGTATCCAATTAGTCCCATTATCAGCAGATGAATAAAGACCATAGCCATCTGTTCCTGCAAAAATAGTTGTTCCATTTTTAAGCAAACAACGGATTCCCCTTGGGTTACTAAAACCTTTGTTCGCCTGGCTCCAACTTGCGCCATTGTCGGTTGACACATAGATGCCATAATCTGTACCTGCAAAGATGTATTTTCCACTTATAGCCAGGCTTGTTAATGTGTTATTCTTTAAACCATTAGTTCTGGTTATCCAGCTAGCTCCATTATTTGTTGACAAATAAAGACCCATAAAACTACCTGCAAATATATTTTCTCCGTCAATTGCAATTGAACTAAATAAAGCTCCTGTCGGGGCGCCTGTTATTTGTTCTGTCCATATATTTCCATTAACATATGATGAAAACAAGCCGCTTGATGTACCTGCGAATAAAGTGTTTCCCTTAACGGCAAATGAATAGACACCCTTATCAGCTAAACCATTGTTGCTTTTATTCCACACATTTCCATCATCTTTAGATAAAAATACCCCATCAAACTGACTGCCAGCAATTACAGTATTGCCGCTTATTGCTACTGCATGAATACGAAGATCTGTTAAACCACTATTCACCTTCTTCCAATTATTTCCATTGTCATTTGAGAAGCTAATACCGTCCAAATATCCTACAAATATTTTCGACCCACTGACGGCTATTGAATTTGGATAAGTTGAAAAAAATCCTCCCAGTTTTTTCCAATTACTGCCATTATCGGTAGATAACATAATAGTTTGTTCTCCCACGGCGTAAATATTGGTTCCGCTTATTCCAAATTCATTTGCAAGAAATGAACTTACTTTAGCCCAGCTTTTCCCATTATTTGAAGATTTGAAAATACCGGTTCCCGTTCCCGCAAATAAATCAGTACCAGAAGCAGCTAAAGCGCCAATGCTGCTTGTACCTAAACTATCCACCGCTGTCCAGTTGGCACCATTGTCATTCGATAAATGGAGTCCGCCTCCCAGTTCACCACCGGCAAAAATATTATTTCCAATTACTGCCATTGACCGGACATCATTACAGAGTAATTTATATCCTATATAATCCCAACTTTTTCCGCTATTTTCGGATAAATAAACTCCACCATTGGTGCCTGCGAAAATTTTTGATCCGCTAATAACAATTGTATTAATACAAACTCCAGGGTAAATGCCATTATCAGCCGGTGACCAACTCTTTCCGGTATCGGTCGATAAAAACACACCATTATTTTTTGTTCCTGCAAAAATCCTTAACCCGTCAATTGCTAAACACCTTACAAATCCTCCATAAGGACCATTAGCGTAATGCCATTGTGCATATGAAACTAACACGCCTAAAATTAAAATTGTTGTTGAAAGTAACCTTTTCATAATGATAAGATTTAAAATTTTTGGCTTAAGTATTTTTTGATTAGATATAATTTTTTACGACAAATATCATAATAATCGGATTGTTTCTTTTTAATCAATGCCGAAAAATTCACAGACCTATAAGGTTTTAGAAACCTTATAGGTCTATAATCTAAATGTCTTTAATTTCTATTTTAGGATAGATTTGTTGTTTATGAAAATCAATAAAGTCTTCTTTGACGCCAAACCATTCTAATACCTCTTTTCTTAATAAGGATGTTGGAGCCTCACTTATTAGGGAATGATAGCTATCAAACATCCATTCACCAATAACTTTTGTTAATTGATGATGGACTGCATTTTTATGAATATACCAAACAAAAGTAGTAAAATCACTTTCTTTATTTACCTTACTTCGCTTTAGATAATCCATGAACAATGCACCTTTGCGGTTATGTACTTTATTAAAGGCTTTGGTGTAACTGTTTAAAAAGTTACTAAAGCGTTCCATAATAAAATCACAAATATCATGTTGGAGAGGTTGATAGGAAACTTTTTTAATTTCTTCAAAATGTTTAATAATGTGTTCTTTATCATTAATTTTTGCTAATAAATGAAAGTGATTGGGCAACAATGAATAACAATAAAACTGACAAACGGACGATGTATGTAGTTTTAATTTTTGAAGAAAAAACAAATAATTATCGGCAGATAAAAATAGTTTTTCGCTGCCAACTGCTCTTGAGAACAAATGGTATGTTTCACCGGGTAAGAGTGGTTGGTGATAATCTGTCATATTTTATAATTTTATCTAAACTTATTAACCTTTAAGGTTTGTGAGTAAACCTATAAGGTTTTAGAAACCTTATAGGTTTTTCTTGGAAAAAAGTCTATCCAACTTAAAACTCTTTGGGCTACAAAATTTTAAATCATCAGGTCTTGTCATTCTTAACCCACTCATTTAGCAAAAGTAAAATAATTTTTATGCTTAATGTTAATTTTTGGGTTTTTAGTTAGAGGCCATGTTAAAGGTCACTTGCAGGATGCAAGTGACAGCCATACAAAGGCTAATCTCTGGTCAGGAATAAAAGAAAATTGTCTTTTAATCTTTCTCTGCTCTTCTTTTAGCTAAGTGCTCTTTAAAATAAAGCCATTTTTTAGGTAACATAAAATTAACAGTTTTATCAAACGAAATTTGAATCAGCCGATGCAAGGCTAAAATATACGTTTTGGAAGGATTTGGATCCCATTTTCGAAAGGCAACGGACATGCTTGCGTCAACATACTTAATTTGGTGCCAATATCCGGAAGGTATAAATAACGTATCGCCATGATGCAATGTAATTTTTGTTCCTTCCACTTTTCGCAGGGCAGGATACATTTTATAATCAGGCTCAAACAAGTTGGCCATGGATGTGGTATTTAATGGTAAGCGGTATAAAAAATCACTTTGATTTTGGTGGACTAAAATAACATCTTTTCTGCCATAGAATTGAACGAGTAAGCCATCATCCTTCATAAAGTCGAAGTGCAAGGGAACCACACAACCCTTCCCCCCAATAAAAAGAAGGCTTGATAGCTGAAATCTGCATTTAAAGAAAACGGGACACGGTAATTCAATTTGAAGTTTCTTATCCTTTTTCATAATTGGATTTACAAACATTCTATAATCAGATGTGGAATTAGTTTCAATTAAATTAAACATTTCTATTAATTTAATCTTATGTTTTGGTAAGAGATAACTTGTTCCGTTTTTTTCATTGATATTAAATACTTTAATTGAGAATTCTCCCAGCCTGCTTTTTAAATTACTGAGACTCCAGGATTTACCGGCAATCGCGTTATCCAGTAATCCTTTTATTATAGCAGGCCTATTTTTGGCGATAAAATTCGTTTTAAAATAATCCTTCGATATTTTTACAAAATCTAGTGTTTCAATCGAGTCTGAAAGTTTCATAACCTAAAATTTAGATTCATTTTTAAAAATTCAGGGTTAATATTTAATTATTTTTTGGGTAGCAACGATTTGGTTATCACTTATCACTTTTACAAAATACAACCCGGCAGGTAAATGTTGAATGTTGAAATGTGAATGTTGAATGGTTGGGCTTTCTTCAATTACTATTTGACCTATGGAATTAAAAACCTGGATTTGAAATTTATTCAATCCTTCGTTTCCAATTTCAAAGTTCAAAATATCACTGCATGGATTAGGGTAAAGCCTAATTGGACTAATCCTATTAACGGGTATTTCTGAGATAGTGTTCTGATTCATTTTAAGTATAAAAATATCGCTACCACCTTTAGAGGTTAAGTTAAATGTATCTGTACTCATATCAAAATCAGTTGTTTCATAAAAACTACCTAATACAAAAATATTATTGGATGAATTTACAATTACTGATGAAACAAAGGTTCCAATTCCTGCTCCTATTCCTACCCCTCCAATTACTAAACTCCAAAGTTCTTTTCCATTATTATCTAACTTAGCTATTGCGGAAAGATATTCATAACCCAAACCGATAAAAATATTATCAAACCGGTCAATATTACAACTAATGATAAAAGCAGATTTTTCATGTTTGGCCCAAATTAAGCTACCTGAATTATTTAATTTTACAATAAATGAGTTTCTTGTTCCAATCTTGGTTGATAACTCATATACATCCAAAGATGGGTCAAAATCAACATTTCCTTCAAAAATCCCCTTAATAAAAACATTTCCATTTTTATCTAAATATATACCATCTCCATAGTCTTTTTTTGTGCCACCTATTTTTTTAACCCATTGAAAATCACCTGAATTATTTAATTTTAAAATGAAAATATCATCATCTCCATCTGGAGTTAGAAAGTATGCTGTTTTAGTGGTACTAAAATCAGTGGTTTCATTAAAAGAACCTGTAATATAAATATTGCCGGATAAATCGATGGCCATTGTATTTCGATAACTTTTTGTCCCAATTCTTTTTGCCCAAACAAAATTTCCCGATCCATCAAATTTTAAGATGAACATGTTTTTTTTGAAATTACCGGTCAAATAGAACTCCTTTGGTCCAGGGTCAAAATCTACAATATCTTCAAACGAACCCGTGGCATAAATAAATCCTTTTGAATCTAACTTTAGCGAATATACTTCATCATTCATATTCCCACCAATTTGCTTAACCCATGCAAAAGCACCTGAGGAATTTAATTTTAATAAAAATATATCATTTTTTCCTTTTGCAGTGACGTATTGTATCCCAGCTCCGGGGTCCATATCAATCCTTTCATTTTTGTCAATATAATGACTACCCATAATATAAATATTACTTTTTGAATCTAATGCTATTGAAATTGAGCTATAATATGCGAATCTATTTTGTAACCTTTTGGCCCATTTGAATTTTCCGGAAGCATCAAGTTTCAATATATAAAATGAGTGTTCCGACTCTAATCCTATATTAAATTTGTCATTACCAGGGTCAAAATCAACTATCCCATAAAATGTACCAGCGGTATAAATATTTCCAGAATCATCTATGGCTTCGGAATGAACATCGTCTGATAATTTACCACCCATGCTTTTTGCCCATTCAAATTTAGGCTGCTGGGCGTTTGCCATTGTTGCTGTAAAAAGACAGCTTAATAGTAATAATTTCTTTTTCATGATTAATAAGTTTTAAATTTTATTTTTTAACTATTTTTTGAGTAGCAATGATTTGGTTATCACTTATCACTTTTACAAAATACAACCCGGCAGGTAAATGTTGAATGTTGAACTGTGATTGTTGACTAGTAGTGGTTTCTTCCAAAACAATTTGACCATATAAATTAATAATTTGAATATTTAATGATCTATAATTTAAGTTCTCAAAATCTATATTTAATATTTCAGTAGATGGATTTGGCCAAACAGTTATTATATATTTTTTAATATTTTCTGATATTCCACTAGTTTGATTACTCATTTTATGAACAAAAATATCCGATTGTCCGGCTGAAGTTAAATTGAAAATAACAGATGAATCAGGGTCGAAATCTGTAGTTTTTTCAAAACCACCAGTTGAGTATATATTACCTTTTGTATCTAATACCATAGACACCGCACTGCCTGCTCCTAAATTTGCAGACCAAAGAAAATTTCCCGAACTGTTTAATTTTGAAATAAAAATATTATAAGCTCCAATTGAAGTCATAGTATTTGTTCCCATGTTTGGATCAGAATCCATAGTTCCAGAAAAAGAACCGGAAGTATAAACATTTCCGAATGCATCCAAAGCAATTGGGTAACAATAAACCGTACCTTCACCTCCTAGTCTTTTGGCCCAGACAAAGTTTCCCGACTGGTCTAATTTTGAAATAAACGCATCCTGACTCCGGTCCAATGCGGTTAAATTAAATGTATCAAGACCAGGGTCAAAATCAGCTGTCTTATAAAAATAGCCTGTTGTATAAACGTTGCTAAAAGCATCAACCGCAATTGAATGACCAGGGAGTTGGGTAGTTCCACCTATATTTTTTGCCCATATCAAATTTCCGGAAGCATCTAATTTTAAAATAAAAATATTGGAATTTATGCCGGCAGTTAAATTAAATACGTTTACTCCGGGGTCAAAATCAATTGTGCCATGAAATACACCCATTGTAAAAAGGTTCCCTGACTTATCCAATGCCAAAGATTTACCCCATCCACCCAAGCTTCCACCCATTTGTTTGGCCCAAACAAAATTACCGGAAGAATTTAGTTTGGAAATAAAAATGTCAGAAGAACCAGAAGTAATTAAATTGAAATTTTTGAGCGGATCAGGATCAAAATCTGTAGTATCATTAAATTCTCCAGTGGTATAAACATTTTTAGAACCATCTACTATTACAGTAAAGGATCTCGCATTTCTTCCTCCCCCAATATTTTTTACCCATACAAAATTACCAGAAGCATCTAATTTTAAAATAAAAATGCCTTGTCCTCCCTTTGTTGTTAAATTGAACACTCCGGGACCAGGATCAAAATCATTTGTTCCTCCAAAGGCGGAAGTTGTGTAAACTGAGCCATCCATGTCTATAGTAATTGAAGCGGTAGTCCCATAGATTGATACCCCTATTCTTTTTGCCCAAACAAAACTACCTTGATGATCTATTTTTGAAATGAACATATCTCCATAATTGTTAAGGGCAGTTAAATTAAAAGTTCCGGGGCCGGGATCGAAATCCGCCGTTCCTCTGAATAGGCCAGTTGTATATACATTTCCGAAGACATCCAATGCGATAGAATGACCACCATCAGCTGCAATTCCTCCCATTTTTTTTGCCCATTCAAATTTTGGCTGTTGGGCAAAGGACAAAACCGCTGTAAGAAGACAACTTAGGATGAGTATTATTATTTTCATGTTATTAAATATTTAAGATTATTGTTTTATGGTTTTTTGCGAGCTAATTTGTACTTCACTTCCCAAAAGCATACGAAAAACCCAAACTAAAGTGATAATAATGACCTTCCAAATCGTCAGGACTAAATAAAACCCCATATTCAGGTCTTATACACCATCTGTTTAAATTATTGCTTAGTGAAAATCCTAAATTAAAGGCCATTAAGTCAGAATATTCATCTCCAAAAATCATCAGATATTTAGGAGCAAGATTTATGTCAAACTTATCTTTAACAGCAGGAATGGTAAAAATTAACGATGGATGCGATTCCCAGTAGGAACCTTCTGCATTTTTTCCTATCGCCTTGCCAACAGGCCATGAAAAGGCTATTCTATTTTCAAGGAGACTAAATTTAGGTCCAATCGCAATTACACTTATCCCGTCTTCAATCCCATCAAATAAATCAAACCCTTTAAACCAAATATATTCATAACGGAGTCTAAGATCCACTTTGGGTGTTAGTCCATAAGCTACTTGAAGGCCCATATGATTTTGAATTAGTTCTTTATCACCTTCTTCCCTATAATTAACAGATGAGCCCGATGGTGTCAATTCTAAACGGTTTTCACCAACGGTTCGTGCATCTTGCAATTCTGAAAATACAGGTGCACAAGCTGAAAAACATGTGGATAGGAAAAATATTGACCCCAAATAGATAAGGAGAGCTTGATCTTGTATGTTTCTTTTTAAAAAACATTTTGCATTTTTAATATTCTCATTTATAGTCCTAAATGCAGAAAAGCGTTGTAAAAATCTGTTTTTCATTTGAAATTTTTTTTAAGTGTGTAAATTAATTGAAGGCCTGTCTTAAGAGAATGATTATAGTCCAATTTTAATTTCATTTCTAAGCCAAGCCCTTTTAAACTTTAATAAAAAATAAAGAGTATTTAGCTTTTAATAAATTTGTAACCGAATGATAAACCGAAAACCCTGTTATAAGCTTTATTACCATTACTTGTAATAGTGGAAATATTAGCCAGCCCTAAATTATAGGATAAACCTACCATAAACGAGCCAAAATCTAAACCTGCTCCGGCCGATAAGCCAAAATCCAATCTCTTCAGGTCATCATTCTCCTTGTCAGAACCCCAATTCACAGGTTCCGAATCGGATTCTATTTCCCCATCAATGGTGCCTTCATATTTCATGTTCCCGCTTATTCCTAAGCCAATATATGGGCCTGCAGTTGCGAATATTTTTGTAGAACCCACTTTAAAAGTTCCTTTAAAATTTAACGGAATGTCAAGATAGTATAAATTAACTTTTTGCTTTATTTCGTAGAGATCGTCCTTATAATTCATTTTAAACCCTTTTGAAGAAAACAGAATTCCTGTTTGAAATGAAAATTTTTCGTTAATTTTAAATTCAGCTGTTGGGCCTATCTGAAAACCCGGTTTCATTTTGTAATCTTTACTGTAGGTCTCGTCATTATCCTTATCAAGCATATTTGATAAATTTAATCCGGCTTTAAGTCCAAAGGTTTGGGAAAAAGAAGGTGCAGCAAAAAATGCTAAGGCGGCAAGAATGATTAGTTTTTTGTAATTTTTCATAATTTTAATTTTTTAGTTTTCTTACTCTTTAGGTTTTTCAGAAACCACCCCTGCTTTTAATGCCCGAGCAGGATAGGCCCGTTTTTTATATAGTGGGTTCTGAACTCCACTTTTTTATATTTTCTTTTGTCACATCGGGAGGTCAACCCTTTGGCTTTTCGCAGACCGGATTTTGTTTTATACATACCAAATACAATAATTATTGAGGACAAAGGTGTTTGTACTTTTCAATTATTAAAAATTGATTTCAGGGTGAGAATGCCCAACTTAGGCAGAAGATGCAATTATACTCTCTTCCATTTTTGAACTTGGATTAAATACTGCAAAATCAACATCATAACACGGTGTGTATTTGCAAAAAATGCAAATAATAAACCTCCGATTATTATTTAATGCAAAATGTTTTTTAATTATTATTGAAATATCAGGCAAATATTCCATTGCCGTTGCTTTACAATAAGTGAAATGCTGTGACTATTTATTTTTTATTTGTAATTGATAAATGATTTTTTTTCCACCAAAAAATTCAATAGAATCAATAGTTTCAATATCAAAATATTTATTTATATCAGAAATTTTCCTATTGAATAAAATAAATTGTCTGTTAAAATTTTCTTTTAAACCCAGGTAATCTATTAAAATCATTTCTTGATTATGAACTAAATCTTTTAACTTCTTTATTCGCGATGAATCGTTTGAAGTTCCTTTAATAATTTTACTTTCTGATTTATTTGGACCATGAAAATAATCATTCATATTCTCCATTTTCTGTGGTTCGTTCAATATCCATTTGGCGTTGGGGTATTTTTCCATTTTGGCAAGCATTTGTTTGCTCCCGTCTAAATCCAAAAAGTGCGAAGCGGAAAGGCCAAATACGATATTCCAAAACAAAAGCATAAGCGATATATAGAAGACAGGTTTAGTAGGAATATCAAATTTTAAAACCATCCAAAGTATAATTAATATTGGCATCATCACCATAAATTCCGCATTCCCCACAGAATAAAAAGCAAATAAAAAATGAAAAATAAATGCCCAAAAAATGGCTTTTGCCAAAACCGAAAATTCGGAAACCCGATGGTTAGAATATTTAAAAATTGTTTTTAAACAAATAAAAACGACAA
>CAYHCM010000124.1:0-3167 GCA_964355045.1 uncultured Chitinophaga sp.
AACCCTTTAATTTTTTTAAATTTCAAAAGCTAATCCGGGTTTGTTTCCTTTGCTTAAAGGTTTTTTCTTTTGAAGCCCCATTCTCCAACAAGTTTTATGTCTATTTTGTTTCGGATTGAATCTATTACCCTATTAAGTATTCTTAAACTTAGTTCTTCATATAATAGTTCAAAAGAGTATTTTTTGCCTTTATGAAAAAATTCAATGAAATTTCCTGTACCATCCTTAACCCTTATTGCGCTTATGTTAAAGGTATAATTCTCACCATTGTAACCGGAGTATTTGAATTTTAGATTATCCAATTCCTCTAATGGAAATTGACAATCAAACTCATTCGTTGTAATACCAATCATATCTGTATCTAAAATAAAATATCCAGAAATAACGTATCCTTTTTTAAAGGAAAAAATTATACAGAATATCAGGAAAATAACAACTAATATCAAATTTATAATCTTTGAATCTACGTATATAATTGAAATAAAAAACGATACAAAAGAAATGATGAAAATGGTTGAAAATATCCTACTTATTTTTATTTTTTCTACAATAGGAATTTTAACTGAAAGGCTCATTTATTTTATATTAATTTAAAGATTTTATTTCCATATTGCATCTTCAATTTCATCGTTGAAAGCGTCTATCTTGGGAAATATTAAAATTCAAATTTAACGAAACTGATTTCAATAATAAATACGTTTTTTAGATAATAATTTCCACCAAACGAATTTTTTTTCAACTCATTCAAGATGAACTGACATAGGTTGAAATTAATTTTATTAAGTATGTAGGTATGAATTTGAAACATGCTTTGATTGGAGATTTGACATGAATTGCTACCATCTATCTTAAATATGCTGGTTGTATGCCATTTTTAAAAAATTTAACCAAAACAAAATTAGATGTAAAACAAAGGCCGTTCCAAAAAATGAAACAGCCTTTTTTAAAACAACTAATACCCCGAAAAAAAATGAAAAAATATTATTGAGCAGGAGGTAGCAATACCTCATCAATTACATGAATCATACCATTTGATGCCTTGATGGAAGCAAGAATATGTGCTTTGCCATTAATTACAGGCTTACCGTCAACAATGGTTATTTTTATATTTCCTCCATTCACTTGTCCAAATGATTGACCGTCGGCAAATGATTCAGCATTTAACACCCCTACAAAAACATGATATTGCAAAATATCGGTTAAACCATCTTTTTGATCTGGTTTTAATAATCCTTCTACCGTTCCGGCTGGAAGTTTATCAAAGGCAGCATTGGTTGGAGCAAATACGGTAAACGGTCCTGCATTGCTTAATACGTCCACCAGTGAGGCGGCTTTCACTGCGGTTACCAGTGTTGTATGATCTTTACTTCCTACGGCAACTTGAACTACATTAGGATTGGAAACATCATCCTTTACACCTGATTGACCTACAACGCCCGATTCTGTTGCCGAAGCATTGGCATCGTCTGATGTAACATCGGTTTTGCCTGTACAGCTTGCAAAACCTAAAACGCTTGCGATTAAGAGATAATAAAATGTTGATTTCATATGATAATTAATTTATGTTTATTTTTAATTAGAGGTATTATCGAATCTGTGATTTGTAATTTATATTAATTTTTTAGTCATTTGTCATATGGAATGCCCAAATTTGATTCGCTGTTGATGTGACATTGAACTCATGGGCATTTCATAAATAATTGGTTTATAATTTTGAGCAAAGGAATTACCTAAATTTTAATAATAATATGACTTATATCATGTAAATTAATCATTTCTATGATATGAGACAGTTTTATCCGAATATAAATTTTGTTGGTATATTTGCAGAAATAATTAAATAATTTACCCTCAATAAAAATGAAAAATAATTCAACACATACCTTCCATATACCGGTAATGGGGCTTGCTTTTACAATGGATACACCAATTAAAGTGGCTAAATTCGGAATCTCATCGGTAGTTTCTATAATTGAAGATCAATTAATTGAAAAGATGAGGGAGGTGATTTCTAAAAATTACAAAATTGAATATACGGCAATAGTGATGGATGAACCCGATTACAGAGCCCGAAGAATTACGGCGTATTTAAATTTGTTACATAATATTGTAAACAGGCAGATTGCTGAAATCAAAAAAGAAAATTTTGAGACAGACTATACTATTAATCAATATTTTGAAATGCTGCCTGACTATTCTGATACAAAAAAAATGTATAGAAATATGCTGATGTGCGACGGCGAAGAAAAGTTAAGCTTACAAACAGAGCTTCGGCAATGCATACTACCGGGTTCAATTGATGTAAATATTATGACCAAACTTGATAAAACCAATTATGATAAGGATGGTAACGAATTACCCATGGAATATTCGGATGCTCTTGCAGCGTTACGAGGGTATGCCAATAGCAATTTAAAATCATCCATTATTTTTTCAGCCGGTTTAAATCCACGATTATATGCCTATTGCGAATCATTTTCCGATTTTTACCCGAATGAAAAGGGAGTGATAAATAAAAAAATAGTTTTAAAAGTTAGCGACTTTCGGTCAGCATTAATACAAGGAAAATATTTAGCTAAAAAGGGTTTATGGATATCCGAATTCAGAATTGAATCAGGCATAAATTGCGGAGGACATGCCTTTATTTCCAATGGAATTCCGCTTGGCCCTATATTGGAGGAATTTAAAAATAAACGGGAAGAATTGTTGAATGAGCTTTATACCGAATGTTCCAATTCATTAAATCTACTTGGTAAATCTCCTTTATTAAACAAGCCCGAACTAAGAATAACAGCACAAGGTGGAATAGGCACTTCGGATGAAAATACGTTTTTGATGGATTATTATAATTTAGATGCCACAGGCTGGGGAAGCCCGTTTTTATTGGTACCTGAAGTTACCAATGTGGATGACGAAACATTGGATAAATTAGTACATGCACAAAAAGAAGATTATTACCTTAGTCATTCATCGCCGCTTGGTGTTCCTTTCCAAAATGTCAGAAATACTACTTCTGAGGTTCAACGCCTCGAACGAATTAATAAAAACAGACCGGGAAGTCCGTGTTATAAAAAATTCCTGTCATCCAACAGGGAGTTTACCGAAAAACCTATTTGCACCGCATCGCGTGAATATCAGAATTTAAAAATTCAGCAGCTTAAAGATAC